>JBEAVZ010000167.1:0-2829 GCA_041160645.1 Acidobacteriota bacterium | reverse complement strand
CCCCCATTCCGGTCCCGGCCAATCCGGTCAACCTGATCTATAATCCAAGTTTTGAAACGGGTGACTTTTCCGGATGGCGCATATACACTTATTTCGTCGGTGATGGCGGCGCCTTTGCGCTCCGCGGGGCGCCAAACGTGTCTGACGGCGACTTTGCCCTGCAGCTCAAAGCAAGTGGCCGAATCCTCGTCGACTCCTGTTCGCAGGATCTCGATCTTCCGGTTGGTGACTACCTCCTGAGCTGTGACGTCACTCCCAGTATCGGAACCAAGGCCAGTCTGATGGTCAATTACAATGACGGAACAGCGCCCGTCGCCGTCTCGACAAGCACTGCCAACCAGCGAACGACGCTCACGCTCAGATTCAGCGTCAAGGAGACGGGCCGACCGCTGACCATTGCCGCGGTAGGCGATCAACGAAGGTATGTTCGGAGCAACTTCATCGTCGACAACTTCAAACTCTACCGGCAGTAGGACCGGCAGTCAGAGAATAATCTACATCTTGGCGAGGCCATCGGCTTCCCCCAGACCCGGAGTGGACTGTCTGTACAGCCATCCGGGTCTTTTCATCTTTTGTGAGCAGGAGAGAGCAGCCCAGTGAATATTATCTATGGTGTCGCCCCGGTGCTCGAGGCGCTGCGTTCAGGTCGGCGGAGTATTCGCCGGTTGATCGTCGCCGCCGGGGCCAATCAGGAGAGACTGCGGTCGGTCATCGAAGCGGCCCAGCGGGCGGGAATCGCCTGTGAGACCCGCCCCCGCCGCGAGCTGGACGATCTGGCGCGACGAGCCAATCACCAGGGGGTGATCGCCGAACTCGCCGCGAGCGCCAAACGCTCCACCTATGTCGATCCGGAAGAGATTCTCGGGGCAGCGCAGGAACAGCCGCTGGTCGTGCTTCTTGATGGAATCGAGGATCCGCACAACCTTGGGGCGATCCTCCGCACCTGTGAGGGAGCGGGGGTCGATGGGGTCTTCATTCCGGCCCACCGCGCCGCAGGAATCACCGAGACGGTCGCCAAGACCTCAGCCGGTGCCGTCGAGCACCTGCGAATTGCCCAGGTCACCAACCTCGTCCCGCTGATTCTCGATCTGCAGGAGCGGGGCTATACGGTTGTCGCAGTGGAAGGTAATGGAACGAAGACCTACAGCGATCTCGATATGCGCGGAGCGCTGGCGCTGGTCTTTGGTAGCGAGGGGCGTGGGGTGCGGCGACTGGTCCGCGAAAAATGTGATCTCGCTGTCTCGATCCCCATGCTCGGGCGAGTCAACTCACTCAATGTCAGTGTGGCGAGCGGCGTAGTTCTCTTCGAGGCAATGCGGCAGCGACGCCGAGGCGTGGCGTCGTAAGCGGGCGACGGAGAGCGATCAGGCGGCGTCCTCATTGAAGAAGAGAATCCGGCCACAGTTCTCGCACATGATGATCTTCTCGCCGCGGCGAATGTCATTGTAGACCTGGGGACGGATCGACATCCGGCACCCCCGGCAGGAGTAGTCGCGGGCCTCGGCAAGGGCCAGACCGGACTTCATCCGTGAAAGGCGGTCGTAGTTGGAGCGGGCGTCTGACGAGAGGGTGTCGTAGAGGGCGGGTCGGCCCGATCGAAGCTCTTCCATCCGGGCCGCCGCATCGGTCGCCCGCGCCCGCAACTCACCAAGCTGGCGGTCAACCTCCTGGCGCTCAACCTCCATGGCCGGAGTCTTCTCGGCCAGGCTGGCCTCGAGCTTCTCGATCTGCTCCATGAGCTTGAGGATCTCGGTCTCGTGCTGGCTGATCACCTTGCGGGCAACGTCGATCTCGCGAACCGCCGTCGTATACTCCCGTTCATTGGTTGACTTCATGAGGTCATTCTTGAACTTCAGGTGGCGCTGCTGCTCCTCTTCGATCCTGGCTTCGAGCTCGCGCTTCCCGGTCTGGGCGGTCTCGAGCTCATTCTTCAGCTCGAGGTACTCGGTCACCGCCGCGGCGAACTGCCGCTCCAGCTCCGCCTGCCGGAGCGGCAGCGACGTCACTTCGTCCTGAAGCTGACGGATCTCGACATCCAACTTCTGAAGCAGAATCAATCGACTCAGATCGTTACCCAAAATGGCCTCCCTCTTGTGACCTCAACTTCGGCCTATGATATTGTTGATCATCTTCGACCGGGTGAATCATCACACACGTAACTGTATATGCGCAAGAACTCTGTCGGAAAAGAGGTGAGGATGCAACGATTGGCAAAGAAAATAAGCCTCTCCGGGTTGATCTCGAGAGGAGTGATGAGTGGACTGGTGCTGATGGCCTCCGCGTATCAGCTCCTGGGCCAGACCAATCAACCGACTTCGCAGGTCGAGAGGAACCGCGAGAAGGCCTATCTGCGCCAGCAATTCGCCCGCCACTTCCGCTCCGTGCAGGTCCTGAGCCAGGATCTGCTCAAAGCGCACGAAGAGGGGAACCTGACGGCGCGGGGTCTCGGCAAGGAGGCGCGGGAGATAAATAAATCGGCCCGTTCACTGCGCCAACTGATTGCGCTGGGCGCGCTGGCCGAGGAGCGGGAGCTGAAGACCAGCCTCACAACCCCAGCCGATTTTGACGAGGCGATCCGCCTGCTTGCGCAGATGATTCGCCGCTTCGCGCGCAATCCATCCCATCAGAACAGCCGGATCCTCAACACCGATCAGGCGACCGAGGCCCAGACCGACCTCCTCGCGATCATCCGATTGTCGAAGACACTCGCCGATCAGGCGCGCGGCTACCAGACCTTACGCCAATAGAGTGCCACCCGGAGCGAGCCGGCCGCTCATCAGCCGGCTCGTCCAGCGACGCGGCTATCGACGACCAAGGTAATCGAGAAGA
>JBEAVZ010000158.1:0-9915 GCA_041160645.1 Acidobacteriota bacterium | reverse complement strand
CCACCAATGCCGGGTCAATATTGAAGGTCTCTTCATTCGGCTCGACTGGCACCGGCAGCGCGCCAACGGCCGTGACGGCCAGAAATGTCGCGATGTAGGTATTGGATGGAACGATCACCTCATCACCCGGCCCAATGCCCCAGGCGGTGAGAACCAGGCGCATGGCATCCAAACCATTTCCCACCCCGATACAGTGTTTCACTCCACAGTAGTCGGCAAACTCCCGCTCAAACTGTTCCAATTCCCGGCCCAGCATGACCCAGCCAGAGTCAAGCACGCGGTCAAAGGCCGTCTGCAGGGATGCCCGGAAATGCTCATTGATCGACTGAAGATCGAGAAACGGAACCATTACTCTTTTCCCAGACCAATATCGGAGAGAAACTGGTCATAATCGCGCCAGTAATCAGACTCGTCATAGGGCTCTGACGCGAAGGCCAGGCAAACCGCACCTGAGGAGAAGTTATCCAGGTATTCCCAGATTCCCGGACAGATATAGAGTCCGTAATGTGATCGATTTAGATTAAAGGTCGCAGCAGATCGACCATCATTCAGGGTGACATCGAAACTGCCAGCAATCGCGATCAGAAATAAGTGGCACTTTTTGTGGGCGTGCGCCCCGCGCCACGCCCCCCCCGGAATATCATAAATGTAGAAGACTCTTTGGTACTCGAAAGGCAAATGGCGACCAGTCTCAATAAAAGTCAGATTACCACTGTTATTGGTAATCTTTGGAAGATCGATCAATCGGCACTCCTCAAGACTGCGCGGCGTCATCCCTTCCCGCCCCTGTTCATCAATAGACCTCGTCAATGACCACCTCCGGCCGTTTGTTCAACTCCTCGAAGACTCGCACCAGATACTCGCCAATCACGCCAAGCATGACAATCACAATCCCCAGCAGAAAACAGATCAGACAGGCCAGCGTCGCAAACCCCGGAACCGGTCGATCACCTCGCAGCGCATTAATGACCAGAAGGTTGCCATATATAAGACTGAGAAACGCCAGCCCGACACCAAAGAGGGAGATCAGTCGAACCGGCTTGATCGAAAAGCCAAGGAAGACATCGAGTGTCGCACTCAGCTTCTTCGTAAAATTCCACCGCGACCGACCATGTTGACGTTTCTGGCGGTGGTACTTGATGACCTGCGGCTTGAACCCGAGCCAGTAGGCGAGGAGCGGGGTGTAGAGATTCTTCGAACTATTGACCAGGTAGGGTAGAAGTGAGCGGTCCATCAGCGCCATGTCATACCCACCCTGTGGATAGCCCTTCAAGACCAGCCGATCGACGAGCCAGTAGTAGATTTTCGAATAGATAACACTGATGGCCGGATCATCACGGCTGATGCGCTCGCAGATTGTAAAGCGTGAGCCATTCAACCACCTCTCGACCAACTGGAGGATCAGTTCAGGTGGATCCTGCAGATCGGCGGCAAGGTCATGAAACAGTCCCCGGTCACAAATTGCAGGCCACACTTCGAGGCGTGGACCGCGCCAAAGTTACGGGTCAACTTGACGATGCGCGTCGCCGGCCGACTCTGCTTGATCTGTAGCAATTCTCGGAGCGAGCCATCGCCGGATCCATCGTCGACGAAGATCAGTTCCAGGTCGAGGGTCAACTCGTCCAAGCGCGCCTCGATATCGCTCAACCGACCATAAAGGTCGGGGAGCGATTCGGCATTGTAGTAGACTGGAATAACGATCGAGACTTTCTTTCTCATTACTTCAGATCCAGTTCGAATGTTTCATAGACTGTTCCACCCCCACCAAATTCCGTCTTGAAGGTGTAGAGACCATCATTCAGTACCTGCCCTCCCTGCTCATTGCTGGTCCCAAAATCGAACCAGCGCCAGGGCCCGGAACTGGCGGTACTAATTGCCTGATCGAAGAGCGCGTCGAGAGCGGAGAGGCGAAAACCATCCTCACTCGCCGCAATATATTGGGTATGAACCGTTGTCTCGGATCTGAAGAGCACAGTGCCGGCGACCACCTGGCGCTCCCAGGTGGCGCAGAGACAGCTAATCTCAGCCGGGAAACGGTCGGCAAGATCTTCGATCTCTTCGATTGAGTGAACCGGACGGGCCTGGTGACGACGTCTGAGGTTGGCGGCGAGAATAGTCCAGAAGGGGCGCAACCATTCCCGTCCCTCAACCAGCACCACGCCGGCGCTGACAGCCCGTCGCACTCCTCTCCGACGCCGTTCAGCCACAGGCCGCCGGTTCCGGAGATCGATCGTGCTGCTAAGTAGGCAGCGGTGGCGGACCGCGCCGAGACGATGCAGCGCATAGAGGTCGTCCTGGGCGGCAACGTGATGATAAATGGCAGGGACAACCTTGTAGACCAGTCGCGTGAATCCCTGTCCGGCATAGTGACGGCTGAGTATTTCGAGCGCTGCGATCATTCGTGATCCGAAGAGCCCCCCCCGGTGCAGGACACCTCCATATGTGAGGCCCGGATGAGAGATGATCTCTCCCTCCACCTGCGCCGCTGGAAAGATCCCTACCCAGTGCCCATTATCCTCGATGATCAAAGACCGATCTGCAAATCGCTCTCCATGATAGGTGAGGAAACGTCTGGTATGGAGGAAGGTCCCCTGGAACGACTCGCCACAAAAGCTGTCCCAGGCAGCAGCCTCACCTTCCTGAAACTGGCGCACGGTTAAGCTCATTCCGTCTCCAGTTCAGCGAGAGCAAAACCCTCCCGACCAAAATCGTTTCCGTTGTAAAAGAGATAGAGACGCTCACCAATCTGGATCGGGGCGGCATACATAATCGCTTCGGAATCGAAGCTACCCGGAGTCACGTCCAGGTTGAGCGACTGATCCATCCGCCGCCAGTGGCGACCATCCGCAGAGTCTGCATAGCCAAGCCGGTAGTTGGCATAGGACCTTCGACGCACCGAATAGAACATTCGGAATCCCCCATCCGGTCGGCGAATCACATAGGGTCGTCCAAACCCGTGTTCATCAGGATCGGTGATCCCAATCTGCACTTCACCCGTTCCGGCCCAATCAGACCCATTTTCAGATTCGAGATAGCGAATCTCATAGACCGGCATCGACTTGCCATTCAGATCAGTCCATTGACTGCCACCCGCATACCAGAGCCGGTAGAAGGGTGGGTCGTAGAGGCAGAATGGCCCACCACGGATAAAGAGTTCCTCGGGTGACCTCTCGAGAATGGGGGTTGGGCGATACCGCGTGAAGGTAAGTCCGTCATTCTCACTGATCGCCAGTCCACTCAGCAGCCGGTAACGAATCTTTGTCCCGGTCTCAAAACCGGCATAGTAGAGAAAGAGCCGCCCATCGCCGGCTCGAATAACCGAACAGGTCAACATGCCACTCTCATCAAAGGTTCCCGGTAAGCCATCCTCGAGAAGTGGACGCTTGGAGATGTCGAGAACCACGGTCGGGTCGGTCGCGGCTACATCAACATATCCAGGACGTCCAATCCCGGCTTCGTCCAGAAATGTCACAAATACCCGGATCACTTCATCGTTGAGCCGGAACGGTGTTGGAATCATCGCGTGCGAGCGCGCCCACGGCAACTGGCCATCAGGCCCATAGACGATTCCGTGCTTCACCCAACGCATGGATCTACTCTCCAACCTTGAAGAACTGGGGGGCGGTCAACCGATAGGCTTCGGGTTGAACCGTTCGGTAGAAGGCGCCTGGTGGCGTGCTCTTCATGATCGCCGTGTTTGGACCAATCCAGTTGTCGCGGCCAACCTTGATGTTATTGGCAACCGTGGCGTTAACCCCGAGGAAAGAGTATTCACCAATCTCACAGAAACCCGAGATAACGACTTGTGAGGAGATGAAACAATGATCGCCAACGGTTGAGTGGTGCCCAATATGATTTCCACTCCAGAGCACGACGTTATGGCCAAGTTTGACAAAGGGCTGAACCGTATTGTCCTCGAAGATGAAACAGTGTTCACCCAGTTCCACGTTGCGCCAGACAAAAGCCCGCGGACTGATATACGAGGCCAACCGGTATCCTTTCTGCTTGGCCGCCGCAGCCAGACGCGCCCGGAGACGATTCAACTGGGTATAGACAGTGGCAACATAGACATCGTGTGTTTGCGGATCGAAATAGGTGGTCAGGTCTTCGAAGGCGACCACGGGCAATCCCGCCTTCTGCTCGGCACGCAGATACTCTCTCTCGACAGAGAAGGCGACGACGGAGTACGAACTGTCGACCTCAAAGTACTCGTGCGCGATCTCGGCAAATGCACTGTCACCAACCAGAATCAACTTTCGATCTTTACTGGGTGTCATATGGTCACCAGGACTAGGGACGAACAATCAACAGATCTTCCCGCCGGTTGGCCATCGGAAGACAGGGGTTCTGCGGGATCAGATAGGCGTCAAAACCGGCGTTTCGCGCCCGGAGGAGGAGTGAGATGAGAAAGGTGTCATCGATCTGCTCCGGGTCGATCCGGTTGAACTCTACTGCCGGGCGTTCCTGGGTCCGCATGAACTCCTGATGAAATCTTACTCCGCTCTCGCTGCTGAAGAAGCGCTTTCTCTTCGAGATGTTTGGAATGTCACCAAGGAGAAGATGTCCGCCGGGAGCCAGCAGAGAAAGGGTGGCGTCGAACCATTTCAGCGCCGGAACTTCGGCGACCAGGTAGTGAAGAACGCTGTAGCAGAGGACGACATCGAGACTTCCCTGCCAATTGGCGATCTCCCTGGCGCAAAACGGGAATTGGGCCGCCACCTTATGGATGAAGGGGCGTTCCGGAAGCAGGAGCAGCATCTCGGCACTGTCGATCAGAAAGAGCTGGTGGCCTTGCTCCGCACATTTGTCGATCAGAAGGCGGGGCAGATCGCTGCAACCGGGCCCGATATCGAGTACTCGCTGCTGGTGCTGATTTAAAGGTGGGAGCTTGACCAGAATGTCTTCAAAGATCTGCCGCTCATTGCCCTGTCGGTATGAGTCAGGAAAACCGATCTTCTCATATGTCGACATCGTCGGATCTTCTGCGAAACGACGAAAATCATCAAAACCGATCGTCGAAAAATCAACTTTTTCACTTCCCATGAACTATCCGTCCTGTTTGTACTCAGACGGGGAGGCAGGGCGCACTGAATAGCCAGGCTGATATGAACGCGCTCGTCTCCCCCTCAATTTCAATTGAACCTTGACGGAGCTGGCGCCGTCCTCGACCATTTTGCCTCAAACATTCCCTGCAACAAGGTCATGGGAAAATATTTGACTACTTTCGGGCGCGATCCACAATCTTTCCGGACACCCCGATTAGCAAATATATGCAAAGACGACCGGGCTGGCGAGTGCGAAAGGCCAGCCCGGCTTTGAGAGTCACTCTGATGCAATTCTATCATTAAAAACTGCCTGATCACCCAGGAGATTTTTAATCTTCAGATCCGTGACCGGTGGCCGATCAAATTACAGCGGGACGGCGTTCTGTCGGATGTAATCATCGAGCATCGACGGCTTGGGACCAATATAATGAAATGGCTCGGCATAGGCCATCCCGTGACGGCGCCCCAATTCCGCATCCTCGCGAAGAACAATCTGCCGGATATATTCACGGTTGGCCGTGGCGTCATCGTTGCCGAGAATGGGCAGGCGCAGCCGTTGCTCGGCGAGTCGCTGCCGCAGAGCGGCGCCGTTCTCTCCCGCCGGTCCCTGGGTGACATTGGCCAGATTGACCTCGATCTTCTGTTCGAAGACCGAACTGATGTCAACGACGCGGTTGACCTGCTGTGGACCACGGGCAAAGTAGTACTTCTCCCGGACAGCCTGCGGCTGCAAGCCGGCCGCAAAATGCTCGGGCAGATCCCACTGCCCTCCCGCCATCCAGCACGCGGCCTCGACGCAGCGGGCAGTCACATAGTGATCAGGATTCTCCTCATAGTGTCCCCAGGGATCGTAGCAGACCACCGTATCGACCTTCATGAGTCGAAAGATGAAGATAAGGCGATGCCGCAACTCCGCCGCGGCGACCGCGTCGAACTCGTGGTTACGGTAATGGAGGTCGAAGGTTCGGCTGAGTCCAAGTCGGCGGGCCACCTCGAAGTTGTCAACTTCATTGTTGCGGACCACTTCACCAACGGTCGCGCCACGTCCTGCCATCTCGTCGTTACTGGTCCTGATGAGGATGCCGGTATACCCCTCACGGATCAACTTGAGAATCGTCCCACCGGCAAAAAGTGGCAGGTCATCACAGTGCGGCTGAATTGCCGCGAGAACCTTGCCACGGTGGGGCTGGCCAGGCTGATCCCGTTCGAGGACGATCTCTTCCCGCTGCGGGTTGTCACGCATGCTGGTCTGCGGATGGCCAAGCATCAGGCTGCTGCTCATAGTGGTACCAAGAAAGTGTCGACGATCCATACGGCTCTCCTTTTGCAGTTCGGGTGTCTACCTTGGGTTATGATCAAAAGCGGCGGCAATTGTGAACCAGTTCGCGCCGGAGTGGAAGCAGGTCTCACTTGTTCGCGGAATTTTATGGCCTTCTGAGCCGTACTTTTACTTTGAAGATATTTCTATTTCGTAGTTGACTTCTGTAGGTCCTTTAATTAAATTTCATAACGTAGTCGGATGTTTCCCAAGGCCAAGGGAATCAGCCACGATTACAGACCTGCTTTGGCTACCCCCGTATAGGCAAACAGTACCAACCCCCATTAAGAAATCTTTACTCTTGGTACCGGCTTGTCAGACCTCTCCGAATTAGTCATGTCGGTTGCCAGACACTAACTCCGCAGGCTTTCCTTGACGCCGCAGTAAAGTCAGGGGGGTCTCCAGACCATTGTCAGGATTGCCACAAAACAGTGGCACAGACTCGCATTTCTGCCCCCTTACTGAAACTGCATATCCAGCTCATGGCGACGGATGCCATGTGGAGATTTAAAATGCCTGAACTCGAACTTGATATCAACTACCTTGTCTCTTGTATCGACTCGATCAATCAGATCAGCTCTATTCCTGCCGTCGCGGGGCTGAAAGAGGTTGTCAACAGATGGGTTGATGAGAAGACCAATGAAGCGCTGACCGATCCGGTGGTCCGACTCGAGATATACTCAGTCTGGAAGAAACTCTCTGGTGATGCCGATTCAGAGATAGTGGTCGAGCTGGTGCCCAATCTGCCGGACCATGGGCTGGGAGGCGAGGTCAAACAATTCGTCCTCGAAAGGTTGAACCAGCAGCTCGATGAGGCGATGAAAGATCCAGCCAACAAGATGCTCTTCTTTCGAAGCTGGCTCGCGACCTCGGGTGGACAGGCTGAGGTCGCGGATGAGCAGCCCGCCGACCTGACAGCCACTCAACCACCAGATGAAGGTGGCTCCATCGCCACGCCGCCCGAGCAGGATGAACCTCACCACATTTGGTAAATGGTGAAATATCCGCACCAGCGGGGCGATACCTGTTCGATCAGGAATCCCCCGCTGGCCACCTACCCACAGATTTCTGAGCTAGTATACTGAGAATCCTCACCATGCCACCCAGAATCATCAGTCTGGTCAACTTCAAGGGTGGGGTCGGCAAGACCTCGCTCTCCGTCAACCTGGCCGCCTGCCTGGCGCACACACACAATCAGCGAGTCCTACTCGTTGATTGCGATCTGCAGAGCAACTCAAGCATCTGGCTGCTGGGCTTTAGTCAATGGAACTTTATCAACGAGCGGCGTGGTCAGACCATTCGCGGTTCATTCATCCCTGATGGCCTTCCTCTTCGTAAACGGATCATTCGCCGTGTCCTGAGCCACAAGTTAGCGTCTGGCTCAATTCTGAATCTCGATCTTCTTCCGGCAACCTACGAGCTCTTCGATTTTGAGGAGAGCAAGCTCGAGGAGAACTTCTACCTCCGGTTCAACGAGGAGCTCAAGTCGGTCCGGGATGAATACGACTATATTATCTTCGACTGCCCGCCGAACCTCTTCAAGGCCAGTCGGACGGCGGTCTTTGCCAGCAATGAGATCTATGTTCCCTGCAATCCGGATCATCTGAGCGCGATCGGGCTCAACCTGCTCATGGGCAAACTGACCAATTTTTATCGGGAGATTGAAGTGGTGGCCTTGCCCCTCGCGAACGATTATCGGCATGCCAGAATCTCTGGGGTGATTATGAACAATGTCGATAAGAAGGTTAAGATCGATACGATTGTCAATATGATGAATATGACTCTCGGCAGCGGGTCGGAAGCGATCATGCCAGGCACGATCGTCCTCCCACAATGGGTCCATGCTACTAACAACGCCAAGAAAGTGATCTCACAAGGTCTTCCGCTAGTCACGGCAAAAGGACTGACCGATGCGGCTGCAAAGAGTCTCCGCGATGACTACATCAACCTCGCGACGCGCATTCACGAAACCCGCCCATCAGATAAGGATCGGTCATGACACTCACCAGACAAATTGAAGAGTTGCGTCTATTGATCACGGCGCATCCAGCAATCGAAGACCATCCATCACTTGGAGCAGCTCGTGAGGGTCTGTTCAGGGCCATCGAGCGGTTGCGCGAGGAACATAGCGCCCTGCTGAGCCAGCAGAAAGTTCTGGCTCTCGACCTGATCGCCGGCATCAGGAATGGAAGAAAAAATAGTGCGGAATGGCTGACCAGCAACTCACCGGATCATCGCCCGTACCACAAGGGGAACCAGGAGGAATTGGAGGAGTTTGCCGAAGAGGCGATTCGTCATGGTATCGCCGAAAAATTGATCGATGAATTGACTGGTGAGCGAGATCGCGAGACGCGGCTGCTCCGTGATTTGGTGAAGTTGGAAGAAGCGGAGAGTAACGCCCGGTTGAACACCTTGACCGACGATGAGCTGCTCATGTTATGCCATGGGAACGAAATCAAGGTTTCACGCACTGCCAGGACCGACTTCAGTCGCTCGAAGACAATAGTCAACATCCAACGAAGGATTGCCGAGCTGAAGGAGTACCTGAAACTCTCGCGGCTTGAGTGATCCATTGGCATAGTTTGGTTGAAATGGCTATTCACTGCCCGGTCATCCTGATCCTGACCGGATTGGCGGAGAGGCCTCCGACGTTCAAAACCAGATCGACTTCACCCCGCCCGGCGAGTTCACGCGGAATCCGCACATTCAACTGATCCAGTCCGACGTAGTCTCCCTGGGCTCCGGCGTAGACCACCTGCGCGTCGATTCCGCCAATCCGCACTCCCACCGAGCCCAGTCCACCGTGGTTCCTGAAGCCCGTCCCATAGATAACGAGAAAGATGGCCTCACCAGCCGGACCGGGATCGATGGGGTGTCCGATAAATCTCTTCCCAACCGGATCGTAATCGAAGACAGGTTCGACACCAACGAGATCGCTCCCGCGGTAGCGCAGCAGGGTCGCGGCGGGATAGCCGCTGCCACTGCTGTCGGCGGTAAAGATGGCCGGCGAGATGGGGTTGATCTGGATCATTCCACGACTGGCGATCTGTCCATCGATGAATGACTCGACCAGCGCGCTGCCAGTCGCCAGCCCGGAGGGGACCTGAAAGTTGAGCTGCGCCGGGGAGACAAAGAAGATCGGGGCCGCCCGCTCGACTCCTCCCGCATCACGCACTTTGATGGTTACACCGCCCAGATTCATCGGGAGTGGCAACTGACTGGCCTGGTTCACGCCAGCCGCAAGATTGAGACCAAAAGTGGCGACGATGCTCTCTGGCGCCACCGCCGCAGTGCCATAACTGGCGGCAGAGGTAACAGCGAGCGGGGTGATGGCATGGATCTCAAAGGAGTGACCTATCTCGCGATTGCGGCGGGAGGCAGTCTCGTCCTTTGGCAGGACAGGCCGGACAAGATCGACCCGCGCTCTCTCTGGTGTCACCGTGACGCGAAGGTGACCGGGACTCCCAAGTATTGTTCCATTGACATAACCATAATCGGCCGTGCTGTTGGCCTGATTGAAGCGCGGATAGCCCGGCTGCGGGACTTCCTGAT
>JBEAVZ010000128.1:0-8446 GCA_041160645.1 Acidobacteriota bacterium | reverse complement strand
TCACCAATTCACAGATCGATGGCGGTTTCCTCGAGACGCTCGGGGCCACGATCAACCGGGCTGGGACGACCTTCACCAACACCGCGGCGGCGCCGATCATCGACACGATCGCTGGTGGCATCCTTGGAGATCGCAACCAGGGTATCAAGGCAGTGGTCGCCAACCCGACCTCGCTGGTCGCCGATCCGCTCGGGCGGGGGATCTTCATCGCCGATACGCCAGGCACCTCCTATATTCGTTTCCTCAACACGACCCGGCAGACCGTGCGGATCGCCGGAATCGACATTGCCGCAGGTTCGATTCGCACCCTGGCCGGCGGCGGCATCGATGTCCTCGGTGAAAATGTCCCCGGCTCGACCGTTGACGTCGGTGTGGTGACGGGTATTGCGGTCAGTTCTGACGGCAATGTCCTCTACTACATCGATTCAGTGACGCCGAATATCCGCGCCCTCAACCTCTCCACCGCTCCGCGCACAATTGCCGGCCAGGCCAATATTGGGGTCGGCAACGTGAAGACATTCGCGGATACCGGTCTAGGGTCGCTGATCTCCTCGCTGGCGGTTCATCCAACGACCGGAGAGCTCTACGTGAGTGACGCCACTCCGAACGTCAACCGGGTCTTCAAGTTCCCGGCCAGTCCCGCCAACACTTCGACCCCTCCGGTCGCGGTGGCTGGATCGGGCGCCGCTACCAAGGACGAGGATACTTTCCTCGCCGGACCAGCAACCACTCTGCCATTGCTCACCCCGCGTGCGCTGGCATTTAACGGGGATAAGCTCCTCATCTCAGACACGGGTCACGGGCGGGTAATCGAGGTCAATTCAGCTGGCAATGCGTCGCTGGTGGCCCAGTTCCCCTTCAAGCCGACCACGCCTGCGCCCCCAACCCAGCCATATAGCAACAACCCATTCGTGGCCGGCATCACGGTTCTCGGTGGGAAGGTCTACCTGGCCAATGGCAACTCGCAGGATCTGATCCGGATCGATACCGCCAGCCAGGGATCACAGCCGCCGGTCTACACCACGATCGCCGGGACCGTCAATTCGACCTGTGATTACTCGCAGTCGAACTGCGGTGATGGCGGTCCGACCCAGAGCGCGCAGTTCCTCTTCCCCTCCCGAAATGCGCAGATCCCGGTCGTTGGACTGGTCAGCGACGGCAAGGGACTCTATATCGCCGACCAGGGCCCGCTCTCACGGGGACGTGTCCGGTACATCAACCTCAGTCAGTCGGCCGTCGAGATTGCCGGTGTCAGCATTGGGACCGACAAGATCGACACGATCGCCGGTGTGGGCCTGGCCCCGCCATACGATGGCGCCCTGGCGACCAGCGCCTCACTCAACCAGCCGATCGGTGTGGCGATGGATCCGGAGGGCAACCTGTGGATCACCGACTCAAACATCAACAAGCTGCGGTATGCCAATCTGGGTCAGACGACCAAGATCCTCTTCCCGGCCTCCGGCGTTTCAGAGCGCGAGGTGGCGCCGGGAACGCTGATCACGGTCAACAGCGGGACGACGGATAACAAGGATATCGTTGATTCAATCAACTCCTTCTACACCGATCCGCACGGAGTCCACGCGACGGCCCAGGGTCTCTTTGTTGCCGATTCGCGAGGCGGCAAGGTGACCAGCGGCGGGGCGACCCGCAAGACCGGGCTGCTGCGGTTCGTCAACACCACCTCCTCTCCGGTCACCATGTACTCGGGGGCGGCGGCGATCACCATCCCGGCCGGGAATACGGCGGTGATTGCGGGCGGCAGCACGAGTGGCGATCTGAACAACGTTGGTGACGGCACGGCGCCGCTGGCGGCGCGACTGATTGGTCCGACCGATGTCGTCGTTCATCCGACAACCGGCAACATCTATATTGCCGATGCCGGACACCGGCGTGTTCGACTGATCAACCGGCAGACTGGCGCGATCTCGACCCTGACGGCGCTCTCCTCGGCCTCGCCGAACGAGTACACTGGTGTGGGCGTCGATTCGCAGGGACGTCTCCTGGTTGCCAATGCCGGAAACCGCCAGATCCTTCGTGAGAAGACGGCCGGCAGCGCGACCTTCGATGTCATCGTCAGCGGTGCACCGCTTGTGCGTCCGCGCGATGTCGTGGAAGGACGTGATGGGGCGCTCTATGTCGTCAATGGTGGTGACGGAACCTCGCAGATCATTCGGATCACTCTGAATGGCGCGAATGGCACTGCAACATCATTCGTTGGCTCAACGGAGAATGGTTACTCTGGTGACGGGATGCCGATCGATGCCAATACCAAGATCGACGTCCAGCCGGAACCGATCAACGTCACCACGGTGGGCACTCCCGTCAATGTCCGCCCAACGGTCAACATCATCGTTGGACGGAACGGTGAGCTGATCTTCGCCGACTCCAAGAACAATGCGATCCGGCGGATTCGCTAAGTCGCAGCTCTTCCATTAGTGAGGTTGGAGGATGGGCAGTGATGCCCATCCTCACCTGAATTGAAAATCCAGAACCCTGTCTGGCACACCGGCTGGCGAATTGGCTGGCAACTTGGCTGGCAACTTGGTCGACCGATTGGTTGACGACTTGTTGAGTCGACTGGTTTGCTGGTTCCCGGAGCGGTCAGGCGACAGGGTTGATACGGAGGCAATTAAAGATGAGGGCAACCTGCCAAATGAACAGGATGAACGAAGCGACCCGCCGAATCGCCGGCAGAGTCCTTACCGCCAGTCTGCGAATCTTATCGCTGGTGGTCATGGTCGCGCCGCTGGCCCTTGGCCAGAACCAGGCGGGCGAAGAGGGGCACGCGGTCTTCGTTTCACAGCGTAATGGAGCTTCACAGCTATATCTTCTCGATCTGAACACGCGTCAGATCAGTCAGCTCACCGACACGGGTCGCGGCCATTTCGATCCGATGGCGGCGACGGGTGGTAATTCTTTGGTCTTCACCTCGCGGCAGGGCGCCGGTTTTGAGCTCTACCGCGGAGACCTCGGTGCGGCCTGGAGATCGCGACGGCCGGTGCTGGTGGCGCTGAATCGCCTGACCATGAACGTCACCGATGAGGTCTCCCCCAGCCTGACCGCGGATGGCGGGACGATCGTCTTTGCCAGTGGAGCAGGGATCGAAACGATGACTTCCGCAGGTTCCGGTCGCCGGGTTCTCCTGCCACGGACCGAAGGGGTGGTCGATCTCAGCCCGGCGGTTGCGCCGGATGGGCAGACCGTTGCCTTCATCTCCAATCGGGGAGATGTGGCTGGTGATCGCTACGATGTCTGGCTCTTCTCACGCGCGAGCGGTGAGCTCCGCCAGTTGACCCGCGGTTCAGATGCCCTGGGTGGCCTGAGCTGGAGTGGGGATTCCAAGCGAGTTGCCTTCACGACCACGGCGACCACCACCCGGACGACCGGGATTGGGCTGGCCGATGTCGAGTCGGGTTCATTCCGCATCCTGACTGAGCAGAATGACAGCAACCCTTCGCTTTCAGCGCGTGGGGATCGGCTTCTCTTTGTCTCTTCGCGTGACGGCGACCAGGAGCTTTACATGCTCACCCTCAACTCCGGGCGAGTCGAGCGGTTAACATTTAGCGCCGGGCTGGATGACAGTCCGATATTTCTGGCCACGCCAAATGTTGGGCGACCCAGCCGTGCGACCCGCTAAGGAGGGTTGAACGACACGGATTGTCATATCAGGAAAGGACAACCTAAGATTCCTATGCATACGATCTCCGCGAAGTTAATGACGAAGGAGCAGACATCGTTCACCGAGCTGCTGGACAACGTCGAAGGGATTATCCTCGATCTGGATAATCTGCACTACTACACCCTCAACACCACGGGGCTCTTTGTCTGGAAGCAGCTGCGGAGCGGCGTTTCCCAAACCCGTGAGCAGCTCAGTGCGGCGCTTGGCCAGGCCTACCTCGTTGACGCTTCCAGCATCGAGATGGAGGTGGAGAGCTTTCTCGAGGAGCTGGAGACGAATGGCCTCATTCACGAGTCGAATGAGGAGGCACCGTTCAGTGCGAAGGTTGCTGAGAGCAATGGACAGCTTCCGACTTATGAGGCGCCACGGCTGAAGCTCTCCAATTCGCTGACGCAGGTGACCCTGTCGGGCTCGTCAACGATCGCCACGGCGGCGATTGCTACGGGCTGAGCCTTTATCTGTCGGTCAGGCGGTGGGTGGCCAACTTCCAGCTACCGCCTGACCCCGTTCTGAATTATGCCGACCATCGACCTCGTCCTGGCCGGGGTTCACCTCGTAATCGAGTCGCAGTCCTTGCGGCTCATCGACCTCTTTACCGACTATTTCAGTTACTATTTCCCGCAGGTTTGGCGTGAACAGGAACGTCCCCCGCAGGGTGGGGGATCCCCACGGATCAGACTGAGACTGATCTGTGTCGAGACTCTCGCCGCGCCGGATCGTTTTCTTCCGGTGGACGCTGAGCTGATCACCCGGACGGGGGTGCTTGGTCTCTGGAAGGCCAATGCTAACCGGGAGGGAGAATACTATTTCCACACCGAAGTGGCGGCCTTCCAGGTCGATGTCGGTGCGGGGGAGATAGTTGGCTACGTCGCGCCGCGCGCTTTCGACTATCCGCATATCCTCGCCAACACCTATGCGATGTTTCCCCTCCTGCTCGTTCTGCGGGAGCAGGGAATCTACCACCTGCATGCGGCCGCCGTCATCTCTCCGCGCGGAAGAGTCTGGTTGATCTCGGGTGCCCAGCGAGCGGGAAAGACGACCCTGACGACAGCCCTCGGCCTGGCCGGGTGGCGGCCACTCTCTGACGACTCTTTGCTGTTGAGCGGCAAGGAGGGCGCGGAGAAGGGGGCGTCGGTCGAGATCCTCGCCCTGCGCAAATATTTTCACCTCGGTGATCAGCTATTGAGTCGGTGGCCACAGTTGGAGGGGATGGTTCGTCATCACCAGTATCTGGACCGGACCTGCGTTGGCGCCCTCGATTTCTTCGGGACATGGCAGGAGGCGGAGCGGCCCATCGCGCGGATCGATTATCTGCTGTTGCCGCGCATCAGCAGGGAAGGGCAGAGCCATTTGCGCCGCGCGACCTCGGGTGAGGGATTGCTGATGTTGGGTGAACAGAGTGTCTATCTGCAGCTGTGGAGAGAGCGGACCAGAGAGCAGTGGGAGTTGCTGGAGCAGATCGCCCGGGGAGCGCAAACTTATCGACTCGATTCGGGCCACGACCTGCTTGACGATCCGCAGCTGGCCGCCCGCCTCCTTACCGCGGCAGAGGAGGCGGCCGAAGGCAATCCGGACCCGCAGGCGCTGCCGCGGGGGTGACGGGGAGTAGCTGTCCACTCCCCGTCACCCCCGTTGCTTACTGCCAGCGATTGGCATAGAGCGGGAACTTTGAGGTCAGTTCCTTGATTTCGGCAATGGTCTGGTGGCGGACCTGCTCATCCTCAGGAGCGCGAAGAACACGGTCGATGATGCGGGCGACCTGGCGCATCTCGTCCTCTTTCATGCCGCGCGTGGTGATGGCCGGAGTCCCGATTCGAATCCCGCTCGCCTTCATCGGAGGATTGGTGTCGAAGGGGATGGTGTTCTTGTTGACCGTGATGTGGGCGGCTTCGAGAGCCTTCTCCGCCTCACGCCCGGTCAGGCCGCGGGCGAAGACGTCGATCATAAAGAGGTGATTGTCGGTGCCCCCGGAGACGATCCGGTGGCCCAGTTCGCTCATCTCGCCGGCGAGCACTTTGGCGTTGCGGACGATCTGCTGCTGGTAGCTCTTGAACTCCGGTTGGAGCGCCTCGTGGAAGGCCACCGCCTTGGCGGCGATGATGTGGACCAGCGGACCTCCCTGAATCCCCGGGAAGACGTTGCGGTCGATATCCTTGGCATACTGTTCGCGGCAGAGGATGAGGCCGGAGCGAGGGCCGCGCAGGGTCTTGTGAGTGGTCGTGGTCACAAAGTCACAGTAGGGAACCGGCGAAGGGTGGATCCCGGTCGCGACCAGTCCGGCAATGTGGGCGATGTCGGCGAGGAGCAGCGCGCCAACACCCCGGGCAATCGAGGCGATCCGTTCAAAGTCGATCGTCCGCGGATAGGCCGAGGCTCCACAGATGATCAATCGCGGGCGGTGTTCCTGGGCCAGTCGCTCCATCTGTTCATAGTCGAGAGTCTCATCCTCGCGTTTCACGCCATAGAAGACGGTCTTGTAGCTCTTCCCAGAGAAGTTGAGCGGATGGCCGTGGGTGAGATGTCCGCCGTGGGAGAGGTCCATGCCGAGGATCGTATCACCATACTGCAGCGCCGTCAGAAAGACGGCCATATTGGCCTGGCTTCCGGAGTGTGGCTGGACATTGGCATGTTCGGCGCCGAACAGCTCCTTGGCGCGGCTGATAGCGGTGCTTTCGACGATGTCGGTAAATTCACAACCACCGTAATAACGCTTTCCAGGGTACCCCTCGGCATATTTGTTGGTGAAGACGGATCCGGCGGCCTGGAGGACGGCTTCGGAGACAAAATTCTCCGAGGCGATCAGTTCGAGACCTTCGTTCTGGCGCCTGGTCTCACTGATGATGGCGTCATAGATTAATGGATCGGCTTCGGCGAGAGTTCTGGTATGCAGATTCGACATTTGCTTAACCTCTTTGCGGAAAGTTATTCTGGTTCAGTAAATAATAGTACGGGATGGATCATTTCTTCTCTTCGAGGCGGGAGATCTTGTCGAGACGTTGCTGATGGCGGCCCCCATCGAAACTGGTGGTCAGGAATGCCTTCACGATCTCCTCGATCGTCTCCGCCGGAGTCGTCCGGGACCCGACGGCAAGGACGTTGGCGTTGTTGTGCTGCCGCGACAAGCGGGCGGTCTCTTCGTTCCAGGCCAGCGCCGCGCGGACCCCGGCGACCTTATTGGCGGCAATCTGCATGCCAATGCCACTACCGCAGACGAGGATGCCCGCTTCGGCTTCGCCATTGGCCACGCCGGTGGCGACCCGTTCGGCGAAGTCCGGATAGTCGACCGAAGATTCTGAATCGGGTCCGAGATCGGCGTAGGCGATGTGCATTTGGTCGAGGAGGCGCTTGATAGCCTCCTTCCCGCCGTATCCGGCGTGGTCACTGGCGATCAGAACTTTTTTCATAGACATGATTCCTGTAGTTGAGCAGTTCACCTGGCAAACTAAATTCATATGCTAGCGCACACCTTGGATTGTGGCAAACAGAAGCGGACGGTCAGTCGCCGCTGGGATTGGTTGGTGATCCTGAGCGTCTATCTGTCGATGCTCGCCCTCTCCTGGCGGCGGTGGTTGTCCCCGATTGCCGACAGCGGTCGCGAACTGGATCTCCCACGCCGCCTCCTCGACGGCGAGCTGCTCTATCGTGACATCCACTACATCTACCCTCCCTTTGCCCCATATTTCAAAGCTCTCCTCTACCGACTCTTTGGAGTCGATCTGGCTGTTCTGCAGTGGAGTGGGGTGGTGGCGACCCTGCTGATCGTCGGATTGGTTCACGCCGTAGCGCGACGCATCCTCGGACGGCTGGAGGCGGTCCTGGCGACCGTGGCGGTGATCGTCTTTTGTGTGTTCCGACCGACGGGGAGCATGATCTCACCCTATGCTTACGCGGCGCTCTATGGGGTTCTCTTTTCGCTTGGGGCCTTACTGGCAACCCTCTGGTATGTCGAGCGCGGGCGTCGCGCGAGCCTCTTCCTGGCCGGAACACTGACCGGTCTGGCGCTCATCACCAAGCAGGAGTTTGCGCTGGCCGCGCTGGCGGCCGCCAGCGCGCCACTGCTGGCGCACTGCTGGCCGCCGCGGGACGGACGCCCTCTCCACGCCGCGCTCGCGAAAGATCTACTCCCACTGGTCTGGCCACTTGTTCTGCCCGTGATGGTGATTGCCGTACCGGTCTACGCCTGGTTCTTCCACGAGGTTGGATGGACGACGATGGTCGAGGATTGCCACATCTTCTTCACGCACCTTCCGGCGCCGATGGTCTTCTACAATGCGCGGCGGACCGGGCTCGATCGGCCGCTCCTCTCGCTGCTCCAGGTCGGCGGGGCCGGAATGGTCCTTGTTCTGCTGGGAACCATTCTCCTCACGATCGCCAATCCGCGCCTCTGGCGGAGGGGGGCAACCTGGCTTGTCGTTGGGAGTACGGTTGGGGCGATCCTGGCGATCAGGGCGATTGTCGGGCCACAGTGGGATGGCAGCCCGCTCCGCTTTATGCCGGTCCTGCTGCTGCTGGTCATCGTCAGGTTCCGGTGGCGAGTGCCATTGCTGCTCACGATCGCCGTCTACAGTCTGACCATTCTGGCCCGGGTGGCCCTGCGGGTGCCCAGTGGCGGAGCGTTCGGCAGTTTCTTTCTGCCCGGTTCACTGGTGATCCTGATCTGGCTGCTCGTACACCAGCTGCCGCGCCAGGCCGCGGAAGCGGGACTGGTCGGTCAAATGGCCCCGCTGCGGCGGCTCGTCATCGGACTCCTCGTCGCCACTCTGCTGG
>JBEAVZ010000112.1:0-6205 GCA_041160645.1 Acidobacteriota bacterium | reverse complement strand
GTCGTCCCGCTCAAGGCCCATTATGACCAGGTCATGGCTGCCCAGCTCGCCGGACGACAGCAACATCTCCGCGACAGCCTCGAATTTGCCGCCCGGGCCTGGCGTCGTCCACTGACGGCCCGCGAGAAGCTCAGTCTGCGCCGCTTCTATGACCGCACCCTCGCTGCCGAGGGGGATCACCCGCGGGCGGTGCGCGCTTTGCTGGCCCGGATCCTGGTCGCGCCGCAGTTCCTCTACCGTGTCGAACCGGCCCTCCAGGCCAGCACGGGGCCACGGCCCCTCACCAATTGGGAGATGGCGAGTCGACTCAGCTTCTTTCTCTGGTCATCGATCCCGGATGAGAAGTTGCGTCAGGCCGCGGCAAGCGGTCGTCTGGCTACCACGGCTGGCATCAGTGATCAGGTCGAGCGAATGCTTGCCGATCCGAAGGCCCGCCGCCTCGCCACAGAATTTTTTGGACAATGGCTCGGTTTCTACCATTTCGACAAGTATGGCGGGGTCGATACGAGCCGATTTACCACCTTCACTGAAGAGATCAGGGAGTCGATGTACGAGGAGGCGGTCACCTTCTTTGAGCATATCGTGCGCCAGGATCGCCCGGTCAGCGAACTCTTCTTTGCCGACTATACTTTTCTCAACCGGCCCCTGGCCGAGTACTATGGAATCAAGCTCGCTCCCGAACAGGCAAAGCATCGCTTCGAGCGGGTCCAGACCAGCAATCGGGGCGGGTTGATGAGGTTGGGCGCGGTCCTGACCGTCACTTCCGCGCCATTGCGGACGAGTCCGGTCAAGCGGGGTGACTGGGTGTTGCGGCGAATTCTCGGAATTCCTGTTCCGCCACCCCCCGCCAATGCCGGATCGATTCCTGCCGATGACAAGCAGTTTGGCGGATTGACGCTCAAGGCCCAGCTCGACAAGCACCGTCGAAATCCCAGTTGTGCGAGCTGCCACACGCGGATCGATCCGCTGGGCTTTGCCCTTGAACATTTTGATCCAACCGGTCGCTGGCGCGAAAATTACTTCGATGGTCGACCGATTGACGATACCGGCGAATTGGCCGGCAAGCGGGTCATTAGTGGTAGTGATGGTCTGCTCACCTACCTGCGCTCCCGCGAGCCACAAGTTCGACGCAATCTATCCTACAAACTGATCGGTTATGCGCTTGGCCGCACGGTTCTCGCCGGAGATCGCCGCCTGGTCGACCAGATGGTTGCGGCCGGTGGTGAGGTCTCCTTCGCGGACCTGACGACGCTGATCGCGACGAGCCGCCAGTTCCGGCAGCGGCTTTGATTCGTTCGCGCTGGTCTGCCGTCACGCCCCCGAGCGACCTGCCCAGGCGGAGTGGTTTATACCGCCTGAAGTGGCCGGGGCCAAGCGCCAGGAATGGTGGGCACTGAGAATATTAAGAAGTCAGAAGAGACGAGAAAAGTGAGAAGAGCAGATATGAAGAATCCATCGATCAATCAATCTTCACGCCGCAATTTCCTGCGCGGGGCCGGAGTGGCCCTCACACTCCCCTGGCTTGAATCGCTGCCGGTCTTCGCCCAGGGCAGCGACAAGAGGGGCGCCGCGGCTCCACCACTTCGCTTTGCCCACCTCTTCTTCTCCAATGGAGTTGAGCCGGCCCACTGGTGGGCCAAGGGCGCGGGGGCCGGCCTCGAATTTGGCCTTGCCGCCGCGCCACTGACGCCGATCCGTGAAGACATCATCTTCGTCCGCGGGCTCTTCCACCAGCTTGGGCGCAAGTCGACCAGCCCCCACCTGGGGCGCATGAACCTGCTCTCCGGGGCGACAGTCAGCCTCGATCCGAAGGAGATTCGCGTCGGGACGACCTTCGATCAGATTCTCACCCAGCGCATTGGCAACCGTACGGCGGTCCCCTCACTCGCCCTCGGCATCGAACCGAATGAGTTGCGCCTCGAGGACGGACTGTCGATGATCTATGGCTCGTCGGTCTCCTGGGTCTCTCCGACCAAGCCGGCGCCGAAAGAGATCTATCCGGCCCGCGTCTTCGATCAGCTGGTCGGTGATGGATCCGGTCGCCAGCTCGACCGCAGCATTCTCGACGCGGTGCTCGAGGATTCCCGGGCACTGCGCCCGCGGGTCAACAGCCGCGATCGCCAGAAGTTGGATGAGTACCTCGAGTCGATTCGCGACATCGAAAAGCGCATCGACTTTGCCGCGAAGGAGGAACGCCTCGAGGGCTGGCGACCGAGCCTTCGCCAGCCCAATATGCCCCGACCGGGTGAACAGGCGCCCCAGCTCGTTCCTGAGCATATCCGGCTCATGCTCGATCTGATTGTCCTCGCTTTCCAGATGGATCGCACCCGGATCGTCACGCTCATGCTCAACAACGACCTCTCACAGATGAACTTCCGCTTCCTCGATGGAGTGCGCGGCGCCCTTCACCTCGATCTGACCCATAATGGCAAGGTGCCGGAGACCGAGGCGATGTACCTGAAGACCAATCAGTACCACGTCGAACAGTTTACCTACCTCGTCAATCGGCTCAAGTCGATCGACGAAGGCGGGTCGACCCTTCTCGACAACTCGATCCTGATGCTGGCGTCGAGCCTCTTTGATGGGGATGCCCACAGTGCCGAACAGCTGCCGATCGTCCTCGCGGGGCGCGCTGGTGGGGCACTGCAGACCGGCCGGATTCTCGACTACTTCGACGCTGGCGACGACAATCGGCGGGCGTGCAGCCTCTTCCTCTCGATCATGGATCTGATGGGGGTCAAGCTCGAACGATTCGGCGATAGCGAGACCCGGCTGCCGTCCCTGGTCTGATCTGTGGTCACCGACCTCGCCAGAGATGCCAGACTGCCAGGTGGCCAAGAGGTCAAGTGGCCAAGTGGCCAATAAGTAAGATTGAAGAGTCTCGATCTGCCGGGAGTTTAAAGAAGGCCGGAGAGAGTTCCGTGAGCGGGCTCCCTCCGGCCTTGCCCATGATGACGGTGATGGTTGATACACGGCCAACATTTTTTACAAAAATGAAGGGAGCTGAACAACAGAGACTGAGGATCAGACATCTCTGTGGAGGGCACGGTGAGGTGTGGCCATCCCCGGCTGTTAAATGTGCGTCAGAAGGTGACCGTGCCCGCTCAAGCTGAGCCAGATTTATATAAACCAGGTTTATGTGTGCCAGATTTATATATGCCAGAATTGGGTGAGGAGGTCATATGCCTGAGACGACGCTCTCGATACTTCCACCGGTGACCAGTGGTAACCTGACCATCTTCCTGATTACGGGTCCGGAGGCCTGGCCCGACGCCAATCTGAGGACCCTCGACGAGGCGCTGGCTGACCAGTCGTTGATTATTCACGAGACGGGCAATGTCAGTAAACTGGCCGTCGAGAACCTCTCTCAGTTCGACGTTTTTCTGCAGGCCGGTGATCTGGTCAAGGGAGGTCTCCAGGACCGGGTGCTCGGCGTGGATCTGATCGTTCCGGCCGGCGCGGGGAAGATGCCGCTGAGCACCTTTTGCGTCGAGAGTGGCCGTTGGCGCAACCGCGTCAGCCGCGCTGCCGGCGTCGAGAGATCGGACCGTTTCCACTCTGCCAGCAACCGGGTCGCTTCGAAGGAGATCAAGCTGGCGGCGATGCATCGCCGCTCGCAGTCGATGGTCTGGGAGAAGGTGCACGATTTTCAGGAGTCGCTGGGGGATTCCTTCAAGCGCAGCCTGCGCAGTGATGAGTCACCGACCAGCCTCCAGTTGACGCTCGAGGACGATCAGCTGGGGCAGCGGGTCGATGAGCAGATGAAAGAGTTGCTGCCGATTGTCGAACGGTCGACGGCGCCCCTTCTTGGGTACGCCTTTGCCATCAACGGTCAGCTCAACAGCGCGGAGATCTACACCAACAGTGGGCTCTTTCGAAAGCTGTGGCCGCGCATGCTCAAAGCCAGCCTGATCGAGGCGCTCAGCGATCTCACTGGCCAAGGTGGCGCGACCGCGGTCGGCATCGATGAGGTGCGGACTGCTCTCAATCAACCCCGGGAGATCAAATGGGTCAAACGTTTCGTCTCCCCGCGCATCACCCTCCGCTCGGCGGAGACGGAGCGAGCCTTCATCCAGGATACCTGCGACGTCGATCGCGGCGGCGCCTGGTTCCACCGCAACTATCTGGTCAAACCGATACTCTGCCCGCAATTCGAGCCGGCCCTTTGAGCTCTCCAGCCCGAGCACTCCGCCCGCCGCTTTGGCGAATCCCTTTATCACGCGATCGATTCTGGTGGCAGAGGCAGAGAGCCTGCCCCGGCTTCCGGTGAAGCTTTGCGATTGGCCTGCTGCAAAAGCCCGGCACCTCCCCCACCCCACCAGACGGGCTGCTTGTCTTGCCTGCCGCGAGGCGATACTATAGCTTTTTAGTCTGGTGCTCACCATCAGATTCGGAGAAGACAGGGGAGCCATTCGAAGCATGCGGCGTGACACCATAACCTGGTATAGTGAGCGGGTCGGGCGCGAAATGCCCCTGGTCGCCTACGGCCATTTCGGGGCCCCGGTTCTTATGCTGCCCACCGCGGCGGCCGACTACCTCGAGTACGAACGCTTTCAACTGATCGATTCGCTCCGCTGGTGGATCGATCAGGGCAAGGTCAAACTCTACTCGGTCAACAGCGTCAATCAGCTCGCCCTCATGAATCAGCAGGCTTCGCCAACCGAGCGGGTGGCCTGGCTCGATCGCTATGAGGGGTATCTGCTCGAAGAGGTCCTGCCGCTGATTCGCCGTGACTGTGCAGACGAGTCGATCAAGCCTTGCCTGCTCGGGATCAGCCTTGGCGCCACGGCCGCGGCCAACCTCTTCTTCCGTCATCCTGACCTGTTCAGCGGCGCCATGCTCATCAGCGGCAGCTACGATATTCGCCCTTTTCTGGATGGCTTCGCGGACGAGCGGGTCTATTTCCATAACCCGGTCGACTTCCTCCCCACTCTCAACGGGCAGCCATTGGAGATCCTGCGTCGTGACCGAAAGCCGATCCTTATCTTTACCGGACAGGGTCGGTTTGAGGCTCCGGAGCGATCGCGCCGACTTGCCGACATTCTTACCCACCTCGGGGTCCCGCACTGGTTCGATGTCTGGGGGACCGATGTCGATCACGACTGGCCCTGGTGGAGAAAGTGTCTGCCGTACTATTTTGGAAAGTTCTTTGGCTGACCAGGCCGGTCAGCCTGCTTAAATGGCCATATCAGCCAATGTCGATCAATGTACAAGGAGAGACTATGTCACTGAAAAAGATCTTGGGAATGTTGATGATCGTCACCGCGCTCAGCCTGTCCGTTCTGGCCCAGGGTGAGTTCAAGGGTAAAGGGGATGGGATCGAGACCTGCCCGGTCACGGGTGAGAAGATCTCCAGCAAGGATATCAAGGCCGAGTTCTTTGGCCGGACCGTCTATTTCTGCTGTGATGGATGTCTGGATGCGGCGAAGAAGAGCCCGGCGCTCTACGTCAAGAAGACGGAGAAGGAGCAGCTGGAGGCCGTTAAGGCCATGGGCAAGTCTGCCGCCGCCGGACACGGTGGCCACGATCACGGCGCCGCCCCCGCCAGTGATGGTTTCATGGGCAAAGGTGATGGTGTTGAGACCTGTCCGGTCTCGGGTGAGAAGCTGACCGCAAAGGCGATCTCAGCCGAGTTCTTTGGGCGGACCGTCAAGTTCTGCTGTGAGGGTTGTCTCGCCCAGGCAAAGAAGAACCCCGAGCGCTTCATCCGGAAAGAGGCTCCCGCGGCCAAGGCGACCGCCTTTCTGGGCAAAGGGGATGGGGTCAAGACCTGCCCGGTGACGGGTGAGCCGGTCGATCCGCAGGCGAAGGGGGAGATCAACGGACGCACCGTTCTCGTCTGCTGCCCCGGTTGCCTCGAGACCATCCGTCAGAACCCGGCAGCCTACCTCAAATAGCATCAATCGCTAAATTGCCGCGAATGGCCACGCAAATCGACGGGGCAGCCACGCCCCGTCGATAACCCGCCGATTTATCCCCCCACACATAAATCCCGGCCTGGTTTTGACCGACCGGATCGTGAGCCAGAATCTGTCTTCTAACCGGGAGAGATTCGACTACCGCCGCTTCACTGAGAAGAGCGGCTCTCTTTTTTTGGCCAGTATCCGGGCCATTTAGCCAGGAAGTTCAAAGTTCGCAAACTGCTGCCGCAGGACCTTCTTGTCGAACTTTCCGACACTGGTCTTCGGAATAGTCTCGATAAAGA
>JBEAVZ010000072.1:0-25532 GCA_041160645.1 Acidobacteriota bacterium | reverse complement strand
GGGGTGGTGGAGACGGAGTATGCGTTCTGCCAACCGCCACGATCGACGCGGAGGTTCGCGCGGTGCTCGGTCGGGTCAGGCAGTTGCTGGCTGATGGAGTGAGTCCGGAGGAGATTGCCCTGGTGAGCAACGATGAGCGAGCTTATGGGGCCGCGTTACGGGCGATTGGCTGGGAGTACGATCTTCCGGTGCGTGTCGATGCCGAGATTCCACTGGAGGAGTGGCGATTTGGCAGCTGGGTCAGACAGCTGCTCGAAATGGTTGGGAGCGGATTCGACTATGAGCCGACGCTGCGGTTTCTGCAGCATACATTGAGTCGCCGCATCGCCCCCGGGAGACTGGCGGAGGTCCGCCGCCACCGGCCAGTCGGCCTGGCGGCGTGGCGTGAACTGGCAAACGATCCCTGGCCGGCGGACTGGCCGGCGTGGCCAGGCGGCCATTCAGTCGGCCAAGCCGTCAATTGGCCAGTAAGCCTGGCCGCGGCGGAGAGCGAAGCGGGGGGACCAGGTGGCGCACTCCGCCGCGAATGGATCGCGACGCTCGACGCGGCGCTGCTCTTGGTTGGCCAACCGCTCGCGGAGATCGACCTGGCGGTGGCGGCGCGGTTGCGGGTGGCGCTCGGAGAACTGGTCGAGTGGGGTGGTGAGGAGTGGCTGTCGCCGGCGACGTTCGTGGAGGAGATGACCGAACTGCTGGCCGCCCTGCGCCTTGCCGAACCGCACGATCGACCTGCGGTCGGCCTCTACCGTCCCGAGGCGATGATCGGGACTCGTTTTGAGCACCTCTTCATCCTCGGCATGATTGAGGGAGTGGTCCCGGAATCAGTCGCCGAGGAGCCGATCCTCGACCTGCACGAACGGAAGCGGCTGCGGTTGGCCGGCTTCCCGCTCGAGACCGCCGCCGATCTGGTGCGGAACGAGAAGCTCGGCCTGCTCTTGACCTGCGCGGCCGCCACGGTATCGATCACCCTCAGCCAGCCGCGAATGAAGGGGAATGAAGCGACCATCGCCTCGCCGCTGCTGGCGGGCATCATCGATTGCGGCGATGAGAATCGTGCTCCTCTCAGTCTCGAAGAGCAGCGGTGGGCAGGTCAGGCAGGCGGACCGCGCTGGAGTGAGATCCAGCTGGCGCTGGCGGTCGAGCGGGGGCGTGAGCTCGCCGCCGGGCGTGACGAATACGACGGAATTACCGGACGTGGCCTCGAGGCCACCGCCCGGAGCTGGAGCGCCTCGCAACTGACCAAGTTTGGGCAGTGCCGGTTCCGCTGGTTCAGTCAGTACCTGCTTGGCGTTGAGGAGGACGATGAGCTGCCAGAGGAGGTGACCGCCCGGCAGTATGGCCGGCTCTTCCACCGCGTCCTCGAATTGGCGCTGCTGGATCTCCCGGAAGACACTGATCCACGGGCTTGGGCGCTGGCCAGGCTCGAGACAGCTTTTGCGGCGGCCGAGAATGATCCGGATAATCGGCTCTACAAGTTCCCCGCCTGGGCCGCCCAACGGCAGGAATGGCTGAGCAGTCTGCGCGAAGCAATCGAAAGTGAGCAGTTCATCACGGCCGGAGCGGCGATCATTGGCCGCGAAGCGCGGTTCGTCGGCAGCTGGCATGGTCTGCGCGTCAACGGGTCGATCGACCGGATCGACCGGACAGCGGAGGGCGTCGAGCTGGTCGACTATAAGACGAGCAGCAGCTTTCCCCGCGGCGCCAGGGATGGTTCGGGACGATTGAAGCTCGATCTGCAGCTGCCGATCTATATCGAAGCCGCCGGGGCGCAACTCTTCCCCGATGAGAGGGTAACTGGCCGCTACTATTCCCTCACCAGGCGGCAGAATCTCGTCCAGCGCGAGCCGGCCGACGCGACGCGACTGGAGGGGTTTGCCGCAATGGTGCGGCAGAGCCTGGCGCAGGGCGACTTCGCGGTCGATCCCGATGCGGCGGGTGAGGCCTGCGCTTACTGCGAATTTGAGCTGATCTGCCGCCGCGGGCCGCGTCTGGCCCGCAAGACCGGTGGCGAAACGGGGTCCCCTGAAGGCGCGGAGGTGGCCGAATGAGACTGAGCAGCGATCAACAGGAAGCGGTGCAGACCCGGGCGAGTCTGGCCGTCACGGCCGGCGCCGGGACGGGCAAGACGCACCTCCTCGCCGAGCGGTATCTTTTTCACCTCATCGAGGAGCAGCTATCGCCGCTGAAGGTGGTCGCGATCACCTTCACGCGGCGGGCCGCCGGCGAACTGCGTGCGCGGATCAGACAACAGGTCACGACCCGGCTCCCGGGTGAAGAGGAGCTGCTGGCCGAGATCGAGGCTGCTCCCATCGGGACGATCCATTCACTCTGCGCCCGGATCTGCCGCGATCATCCGCGGGAAGCCGGAGTGCCGGCGGACTTTGCGATCCTCGATGAGACCGGCGCGCGCCTCGCCACTCCGGAACTGATCGACCAGGCATTAGATCAAATGGGGCCGGCGATCGACGCGGTCGGTGAGGCGATTCCCTTCTCGCTGCTCAGAGAGCTGCTCAGGCGCCTGGTCTCCGATCCGGTGACGGCAACGCAGGCCTTTTCCGCCACACTCGGGAGCGGCGGATCAGTGGAGCGACTGCTCGAGCAATGGGCGGACCTCGGCCGGCGGGCCACAGAGTTAACGCTGCGGGAACTGACCGCACGGGAGGACTGGCGGGAAGCAATCGCCACCCTGCGCCGCCAGAGCGGTGGGGCCGGTGACCTGATCGAGAATCTCCGGCGCGAGGTCCTCGATCTTGCCGCGGATCTCGAGAGCGACCCTGACCGGGTCGCGCAGATCGGAAGTCTTTACCTGCGCGGTGGAAGCGCCAAGAACTGGCCCGCTGGTCAGCTCGAGACGGTCAAATCAGCGCTGAAGCTGGTCCGCGATGCCGCCCTCAATGCTCACCGCCGCTGCCAGAGCTACCAGATCTCGCCCGCTGACCACCAGCTGGCGCGGCTCCTCCCCCCGCTCCACGAGGCCTTCACACAGGTTATGGCGCGGCTCAGTCTCGCCCGGCAACGGACCCGCCTGATCGATTATGCCGGTCTCGAAGCGGGAGCCTGGCGGGCGCTCCAGGTTGAGAGCGTCCGCGTCCACTACCAGCGCCGCTGGCGGGCCTTCCTCGTCGACGAGTTTCAGGACACCAACCAGATCCAGGCCGATATTCTGGCCCGGCTCAGCACGCCAGCACGTCTGACGATCGTCGGGGACGAGAACCAGTCGATCTATGGCTTTCGGCGGGCCGAGGTCGCGGTCTTCCAGCGATTCCGCGAGGAGATCATCAAAAACGGCGGTTCGACCCATCGACTCTCCGTCAGCTTCCGCAGCCACACCAGCCTGATTGGCGGACTGAACCAGATCTTTGAAAAGGTGCACGGAGCAGAGCACCAGCCACTCGCAGCGCGGCGAGAGCCAGCCAGCGCGGCCAGCCCACCGCTCCGCTGTCTGACCGTCGAGGCCGCGAAAGGGGTGAGCAAACCGCGCCGACAGCTGATCGAGGCGCGCGCAATCGCCGCGCTCATCCGCCAGATGCTCGCGGAGCAGATGCCAGTGCACGACCGCGCCACGGGCGCGATGCGCCCGATCACTCCGGCCGACATCGCCATCATCTCACGCACCTGGCGGCCACTCGACGCATTTGGCGAAGCCCTCAGCGCCATCGACATCCCCACGGCCAATATGGGTGGTGGCGATCTTCTCCGCACCCGCGAAGCAATGGACCTCGCGGCAATGGTTCGGTTCCTGGCCAACCCGGAGGATGATCTGGCGCTGCTGGCGATTCTGCGCAGCCCCTTCTTTGCCATCAGTGACCGGGCGCTCCAGCACGAGGCCGAGCGGCGGGTGAAGGGGGTTGGCTGGTGGAGCCTGCTCACGTCGGCCATCCGGCCCGAACTAGCAGTGGCGGCCGATATTCTGCAGAGACTGCTCGACCAGCGCCAGACGACCGGGGCGGAGATGCTGCTGCGACAGGCTGATCGGCTGACCGGTTACTCGGCGGTGCTGGCCGGGCTGCCCAATCGCTCCCGCCGCCTTGCCGACTGGCAGGCTTTCCTCGAACTGGTGCGCGATGAGGAGCGTGCCGTCGGCGGAGACATCTTCGCCCTCTGGCGTCGTCTCCGGAGACTCCTCGACCGGGAGATCGCCCTTCCCCGCCCGTCGATCGAGGCCGGACAGGCGGTCTCGCTGCTGACGATCCACGCCGCGAAAGGTCTTGAATGGCCGGTGGTGATAGTTCCCGATCTGAGCAGCGGGCGCGGCGACAACGACCGTCTGCTGTTCTTCGATCCGCAGCTCGGGGTGGCCTTCCGCATCCGGACGGACGAGGCGGATGAGAAGGGGGATCTTCCGGTTCTCTACGCCTCGCTCGTCGCCGCGCAAGAGCAGCGGGAGCTGGCCGAATCGCGGCGTCTGCTCTATGTCGCCCTGACCCGCGCGCGCGATCAGGTCATCCTCTCGGCGGCCGATCGACAGGGCGGACTGCTCGATCAACTCATCCCCGGACTTGAAGCCGCAGGGGTCGTCATCGAGACCGTCGGGGGTGAGTCCGGCGCCTGAACGGCTGGGCATCCACTAATTGTCGCATGAGTTCATCGCTCGATCGCCCTGCTCAGAGCCATACCTGTCCCACCAGCCCACCTGAATCAATTAAACGAAAAAGTGACCTTCCAAATCCCCACCGGCTGAATATCCAGCGCCGGGTTGACGGATCGAATCTCATTCGTTACGCTCTTGATACGAAATTACTGACTGACAGAATTCATTCCATCAATCTGCACTGCGATCATTCATTGTGTGACCATTGTCCGAGGCTGTTCCCGCTGCGGGGGAACTGATCGAGTGTATGACCGAACAATCCGACAACAGACCCTGGCTGCTCGAAAACGAGTACGAGATTGGCGACTTCTTCGATGAGATGTTCACCGCCGCGGGTGCGCCGCACAGCCACTATGAAGCGATCTATGAGCAGCTCCGCGAGCTCTCCCGCGAATCGTTCGAAGAGCGGCGTCGCCAGGCGAACATCTCCTTCCTCTACCAGGGAATAACCTTCACTGTCTACAACAAGGACGAGGAAGGGATCGAGCGGATCTTTCCCTTCGACCTGATTCCACGGATCATTCCCCATCACGAGTGGGACTATCTGGAGCGCGGCCTGACGCAACGGGTGACGGCGCTCAATATGTTCCTGCACGACATCTACCACGATCAGCGAATCATTCGTGAAGGGCTCATTCCACCCGAGCTGATCTTTGGCGCAAAGCATTTCCGGCGGGAGATGATGGGGATCCATCCGCCGCGCAATGTCTATGCCCACATCGTTGGCAGCGATCTCGTCCGTGATCGGAACGGTGAATACCTGGTGCTCGAAGACAACCTCCGCTCGCCGTCCGGCGTCAGCTATATGCTCGAGAATCGCCAGGCCATGAAGCGGACCTTCCCGAACCTCTTTCAGAAATATGAAGTGCGGCCGAATGAGCACTATCCGCAGGAGCTGCTGGCGACGCTCCGTTCAGTGGCGCCGCACGACATGCCCGATCCGACGGTCGTCCTGCTCACCCCCGGAATCTACAATTCAGCCTATTTCGAGCATACCTTCCTCGCCCGGCAGATGGGGATCGAGATCGTCGAGGGGCGCGACCTGGTGGTGCATGACAACCACGTCTACACGCGGACGACGCGCGGTCTCAAGCCGGTCGATGTGATCTACCGCCGGATCGATGATGAGTTTATCGATCCGCTCTCCTTCAACCACGACAGCATGCTTGGCGTCTCCGGGCTGCTCAACGCCTACCGGGCCGGCAATGTCACACTGGCCAACGCCATCGGCACCGGAGTGGCGGACGACAAGGCGATCTACGCCTTCGTCCCGGAGATCATCCGTTTCTACCTGAGCGAGGAGCCGATCCTGCGCAATGTCCCAACCTACCTGGCGATGCGCGATGAGGATCGTCGTTACATTCTCGACCATCTCGACTCCCTCGTCGTCAAGTCGGTCAACGAGAGCGGCGGATATGGAATGCTGGTCGGGACGCAGTCGACGCGGGCCGAGCGTGAGCGCTTTCGCGAGCTGATCGAGAGTGCGCCGCGCAACTTCATTGCGCAGCCGACGATCAGCCTGAGCCGCCATCCAACATATCAGGATGGTGAGTTGTATGGCTGCCACGTCGATCTCCGCCCCTACATCCTCTGCGGTGAAGAGGTGCGACTGGTTCCCGGTGGACTGACACGGGTTGCCCTGCGGAAGGGTTCGCTGGTCGTCAACTCCTCCCAGGGCGGCGGCAGCAAGGACACGTGGGTTCTGGGTAAGTAGGCGCACGGTGGTCGCTGAAGAACGAAGGACAGGCAATAATCTATGTTATCTCGCGTAGCAGATGCACTCTACTGGATGTCGCGATATGTCGAGCGGGCCGAAGATATCACGCGCATTCTGACCGTCAATTTTCATTCCCTGCTCGACGCTCCGGTCGAGGCGGCGGAGGCCGCCTGGCAGCCGATCATCGCAATCACCGGTGACGAAGAGCGCTACCGCCAGTGTTATCAGGAGTACAGCGCCCGGAACGTCAGTGAATTCCTGCTCTGGAATCCACTCAATCCGAATGCGGTGACAACCTGCATCACGCTGGCGCGGGAGAATGCCCGCAGCGTCCGCGAGCAGATCAGCAGCGAGATGTGGGAGAATCTGAACCGGCTCTACTTTCTGGTCCGTGATCTCGACCGTGAGGAGGCGAGCCGCAGCGGCCCATACGAGTTCTTTGATCAGATTCGTTATGGTTCGTGGGCCTTCCAGGGCATCACGGCCGAGACGATGACCCACGGCGACGGCTATGAGTTCATCCAGCTTGGGAAGATGATGGAGCGGGCCGACAAGACGATCCGGACCCTTGACGTCAAGTATGCCGCCGTCAATCAACTGACCGAGGGGCCGGAGGCCTCGCTGCAGCTGATCGTGCTGCTCCGTTCCTGCAGCGCTTTCGAGGCCTTCCGGAAGACTGGCGCATCGGTTCTCCAGTCAGGAAGGGTCGCGCAGTTCCTGCTGCTCGACCAGGAGTTTCCGCGGGCGGTCGGGTTCTGCCTCAACCGGGCTCTCCGGTCGATCAACTCGATCTCGGGCAATGTCGGTGGCGAGTCGATCCGCCAGCCCCACCTGCTCAACAATCCGCAGCGCCAGATTGGCCGCATCTGTGCCGATCTCGACTACCTCAATATCGAGGATATCCTCGATCACCGCATGCATCCCTTTCTCGATGGGCTGCTGCTGCGGATCAATCTGGTGGGCGACGAGATCACCCGCACCTTCTTCAATACCCAGGTGATTCTGCCGGGACGCGGCCAGCAGCCCGCCCAGCAGCAGCAGCAATAATTTTCCACGACAATCATAGATTCAAGATGAGACTACAGATCAGGCACACGACCGTCTTTCGTTACGCTGAATCGATCAACGAGGCCTACACCGAGATGCGGCTCCGCCCACTGGAGACCGCCGGACAGCGGTGTTACCGCTTCTCACTGGTGACGGAGCCGCGTGGTGAAGTGATGAGCTATGTCGACCGATACGGGAATCAGGTCCACCATTTCGATACGCTGCAATCGCACGAGCAGGTCGTGGTCACGGCATCGAGCGATGTCGAGACGCCGGCCGCGTTCCGTCCGGAGTTTCAGGAACTACCGCCGCTGGATCGGTACGATTTCCTCGCCCCGACCGATTATGCGCCGGATAATGGGCGCATCGCGGAATTCGCCCAGCGTTGCCTGGTGAAGGATGATCCGCACCAGACCGCGCTCGGGTTGATGGAGGCGATCTACAGTGGCCTGAAGTACGATCCGGGAGCGACGGATGTGAAGACGCGGGCCCCGGAGGTGCTGGAGCTGGGGCGCGGGGTGTGCCAGGATTTCGCCCACCTCATGCTTGCCGCGACGCGCAGCCTGGGGATTCCCTCACGATATGTGAGCGGATATCTCTACAGTCCGCAGATCGTCAGTGAGCGCAAGGAGGCGGGGATTGCCGTTCCGGACAACGCCGCCTCGCACGCCTGGATCGATGTCTACCTCGAGCAGCGGGGATGGGTCTCGCTCGATCCGACCCACAACTGCGAACAGTCCGACGAGTATGTCCGGGTGGCGACGGGCCGCGACTACGCCGATGTCCCGCCGACCCGCGGCATCTACAAGGGCTCGGCCAAAGAGCGTCTCGAGGTGCGGGTCGAGGTCCGCGCCGCCAACTGATCGATGCGTGGTGATGGGTGGTGAATCCCACCCATCACCGCCGAGTATTTTTCCCCAGCCGCCGCCAGCATCCCGCCGTTTTTGACCACCTCGAGACCAGATTCAAGCCCCGGAGAGCTCTCCGCCACCGGCACAATTATTGCATTTTATTGCGTTGACGATATATCCCGGTGGCTGATCGGTTTGGAGCCACTCTGGGGGCGGAGGTTGAGATGATGAACGAGACGACAGTGAAGGCAGATCAGCGGCCACCGGGGCGGGTCTGGATTGGCGCTGAGGAGTGCAAGGGATGTGGTCTCTGCGTCGAGGCCTGTCCAACCGGGGTTTTAAAGATCGGCGAGCCTTTCAATGGACGGGGATATCATCCGGCCATCTGGATTGGCAGCGGCTGCACGGGGTGTGGAGTCTGTTTCTATGCCTGTCCGGAGCCGGGAGCGATCAAGGTCTGGCAGGTTGGACCGGATGAAGCAGTGAGGTGAACATGGCTCCGGAACTGATCAAAGGAAATGAAGCAATCGTCAAGGCGGCCCTTCTCGCCGGATGCCGGTCATTCTATGGCTATCCAATCACGCCGGCGAGTGAGATCACCGAATCGGCGGCCCGCTACTTTCCGCAGGCGGGAGGCACCTTTCTCCAGGCGGAGAGCGAGATTGCGGCGATCAACATGGTCTACGGCGCAGCGGCGGCCGGGGAGCGGACGATGACCGCCTCCTCCGGACCCGGGATCAGCCTCATGCAGGAGGGGATCTCATACCTGGCCGGAGCCGAACTGCCCTGTGTCATCGCCGACATCACGCGGGGCGGCCCCGGGCTCGGCAACATCGCGCCGGAGCAGAGCGACTACAACCAGGTCGTCAAGGGTGGAGGGCACGGCAACTACCAGACGCTGGTGCTCGCCCCGAACTGCGGCCAGGAGATGTGCGATCTGACGATCCAGGCCTTCGCGCTGGCCGATCGCTACCGCAATCCGGTCGTCGTCATGACGGATGGGGTGATCGGGCAGATGATGGAACCGGTGGAGTTTCCCCAGCCGGTCGGACTGCTTCCGGAGCGGCCCTGGGCCGTCGCCGGAACCGCCGCGACCCGCCGCAACCTGATCAGCTCATTCTTCATGGCGGCGGAGGATCTCGAGGCACACCAGCAACAGCTCGAGGAGAAGTATGCGGCGGCGCGCCGCGCCGAGATCCGCTACGAGGAGCACCTGACGGCCGACGCGGAACTGATCGTCATCGGCTATGGAATCATCTCCCGCCTGCTGCGGTCGGCCGTCGACCAACTGCGGGCCGCCGGGCGGCGGGTCGGACTCTTTCGTCCGATCAGCCTCTGGCCATTTCCGGAAGGGGAGCTGGCCCGCCTGGCATGCCGGGAGCGGAGTTTTCTGGTGGTCGAGATGAGCCACGGGCAGCTGGTCGCCGATGTCCGACTCGCCATTAACGGGCGCCGCCCGGTCGACCTCTTCACGCGCGTTGGCGGGATCATTCCGACCGTGCCGGAACTGGTAAGCCGGCTGACCAAATCATTCGAGCCATTTGAGGTGAACCATGGAGACGAGAGTCTATCAGAGGCCGGCGAGCTTCTATGCCGAGTTTGACCGGAAACCGGTCGATCACCTGACAACCCACTACTGTCCGGGTTGCGGCCATGGCAATCTGCACAAATATATCGCCGAAGCGATCGATGAGCTGGGCATCCAGGATCGGACGATCTTCATCAGCCCGGTCGGCTGCGCGGTCTACGGCTACTACTACTTCGACGTCGGGAACGTCCAGGTCGCGCATGGTCGCGCTCCGGCAGTCGCCACGGCGATGAAACGGGCCCATCCAGACAGTGTGGTCATCAGCTACCAGGGTGATGGTGATCTGGCGGCCATTGGCGGCAACGAGATCCTGCACGCCGCCAACCGGGGTGAGAACATTACCGTCTTCTTCGTCAACAATGCGATCTATGGGATGACCGGCGGCCAGATGGCCCCAACGACCCTGCTGGGGCAGCAGACGACGACCACTCCCTTTGGGAGACTGCTCGAGAATGAGGGCTTCCCGCTGCGGGTCGGCGAGCTGCTCGCCGGGCTGGATGGGCCAACCTATATCGAACGGGTCGGACTTTACGACAACAGATCGCGGATGCGCGCGCGGCGGGCGATTCAGAAGGCGCTCCGCAATCAGGTCGAGGGGCGGGGCTTCTCCCTGGTCGAGATTCTCTCTCCCTGCCCCACCGGCTATGGACTTGAGCCGACGGCGGCCTGTGCGTGGATTCGTGACCATCTCGTGCCGCAGTATCCGCCGGGCGTCCTGAAGGACGTCTCAGCAGAGAGGGAGGGCTGGGTGCGCCGCCGCACGGAGGTCGATCCGGCCCGCCTCGCCGAGATCCTCGAACTCCATCCGGCCCGCAATGAAGAGACGACCAGACCCTTTCGCCGCCCGGGCAGTCCGCTCACCTCGTCCCGGCCGGAGATTCGCCCGGAGATCAAGATTGCCGGGTTCGGCGGACAGGGGATCCTCTTCCTTGGCAAGGCGCTCGCTGAGGCGGGAATGCGCCACGGTTATCATGTCTCGTGGATCCCCTCCTATGGTCCGGAGATGCGGGGCGGGACCGCCAACTGCCATGTCATCCTCAGCGACGATCCGATCGGTTCACCACTGGTCTCCCATCCCGCGGTGCTCATCGCGCTCAATCGCCCCTCACTCGACCGCTTCGAGCCGGATCTCATCCCGGGCGGACTGCTCATCTATGACTCCTCACTGATCGATCGCGGGCCGCTCCGGACCGATCTGGAAGTCCTGGCCCTGCCGGCGACCGCGCTGGCCGTCGAAGCTGGCAGCGCTCGTGCCGCCAACATGGTCGCCCTCGGGGCGCTCCTTGGCCGGCTCGGCCTGCTCAATCAGGACGGAGTCCGCACCCTGCTTGGAGAGATGACCGCCGACCCGGCCCGCCTCACAACCAACCTCCGCGCGTTCGAAGCCGGGTTCAGGTTTGCCGGCTCCTGATCGGTCTCTCTGCGGCTCATTCGTGTTTTTCGTGGCGAAGAATCTTCGAGATCTTTTGTCCACGAAAAACACGAAACAGCTGAAAAACGTGCGCGAACCCGCCAGAGCCAGCAAACTGATCGACAAACATATTCTCAACGGCGCCGCCCAAGGCCATCGGGCAATCCGCCCGGTCCCCCGCTTGCATCTCCGGCCAGTCTGGTCCAATAATCTGGACCAGTACACAACGGCAGACGCTTGACTGGACTTTGGATCATGATCAAAATCGGCGGCCTTGTTCGGGCATTCAATCAGATTCGGGCAACCCTGCAAACGGGAATCGCCGTGGCGGAACAGGATCAATTCCGGCGTCAGGTGCGCCAGATCATCAGGGAGGTCGAGGAGATCTGCGCCGGCCACGGCCACCCGTCACGGGTCCTGCCCGGGCCATCGCGCATGGCCTACCAGTTCCTGAAGAATATCGACCTCGACAATTTGCCGCTGCGCGATGAGACCTCACCAGGCGGGCCAACTGGTTCGCCCGAAGGTGGGCCGGTCAGCAGCGTCAGGATTCGCAATGTGGTGGGCCTTGCCGAGAGCGTCTCCCGGCAAGTCTGGCTCAACCGCAACCAGCTGGCCAATTCCCCGCCCCATTTCGCCGAGATGCTCGCCCTGCTTCGCCAGCACACGGCGACGATCGACGGGATCTGCCGTGAGCAGGGGCAGACTCCGGCGGCGCTCGAGGCGCGGACGCGGGTCGCTTACACCTACCTCAGTTTCGCCGCTGGCGAATCGAACATGCGCTCGATCCTCGCGGCGCTCGCGCGGGCAGCTGATGCCGCGCGCGGATACAGCTTTCCAGCAGGCCAGCCGCTCATGATCGATCTGCTGGGCATGAACTCGCTCTGGCGCTTTCGTCAGCAGAACAACGTACTGGTCCTGCGGGCCAGCCTTGGCTTTATCAATGCGGAGGCGGATATCTGGAGGGCGCTCCTCGCAACGATCTTTCGGCGCGGCAGCGTTCGTGAACGTCAGCAGATCACCGAGTTCACCATGAGCGAGGATTTCAGCGACATTCTCTTCGAGGTCGAAGCGCTTGCCGCGCCCCCAACGCCGGTCACCCGGGGGCGGGTCTACGACCTGGCGGAGAGCTTCGCGCGAGTCAATCAACTCTACTTTGCCGGCCGGATGGATCAACCGATCCTCTGCTGGAACCAAACCCTGACCTCACGCAAGTTCGGACACTACCAACCCTCGCGCGATACGATCATGATCTCCGTCAGTCTCGACAGCCCGCAGGTCTCGAGCCTGCTTCTCGACTTCGTGATGTACCACGAACTGCTCCACAAGCGGCACGGCTGCCAGGTTGTCAACGGCCGCCGGATCGCCCACACCGCCGCCTTTCGCGCCGACGAACGGCTCTTCAGGGATTGGCAGCGCGCCGAGCAGGAGCTGACCCGACTGGCGACCCGTCTGGCCAGCGGTCGCTGACCCCGGGAAGGTCTCAATTCCAGTTGTCGAGAAGCTGAATATCGCCGAGGACATTGCTGATGTAGCTGACGCTGATCACATCGCCACCCGGCTTGACTGAGATGCCCGGCACCCACTTCGCCATGACCCCCTTCAACTCCAGCAACATCTGGAGGCGATTCGTCCGCAGATCGAGGTGGCTCAATTGAAAACTATTACTCTTCTCGGCCGCCAGGGCAACGTAGATCCCGTTGGGAGTCAGATCCCAGTACCGACTGATGGTCTGGTCCTCCAATCCCAGGACCGGTGACTCCAGTCCACTCTCAAGATTCTTCTGCCAGAGTTGGTCGACCTTGGTGAAGTAGAGGGTCCGCCCATCCGCCGATTCAATCGGATCGCGCGATTGGGTCTCAGTGACCTTGATCGCCGCGCCGCCCACGACCGGAATCTTCCAGACCTGCGGCAGTCGACGCCGGTTGGAGACAAAGTAGATGAAGCGTCCATTGGCCGACCAGGAGGGCATATAACCCTCGGTGATCAGTCGGAGGTTGTTCCCGTCGGCATCGATCACATAGACATCCGCCGGGCCACTCTTGCGTCCATCAAAGACTATCTGTCGTCCATCGGGCGACCAGCGCGGACTACCAACCCCATCAAAATCGAGATTGGTCAATTGGAGAGGCTCGGTACAATCGTCTTTGGCAACCCATATCTGGTTGCGGCCCGTCAGGTTCGAGATGAAGAGCAGCTGCTTTCCGTTCGGAGAGAAGCGGGGATTCAGAAAGTTCCGCGAAGTGCCAATGCTGAAGAAGCTCTTTGAAAAAGAATTGAATCGTGAGTTAAGGTTCTTTGTGTTGGTATCGATCTTACAAGTCCAGCCCTGGCTGGGTTGATTGACCGCTCCCTTTCCCCGGTCGAGTGGCCAGACCTCAATCGTCGTGTTCTGTGAGTACTGGGTGAAGACGATCCTCTTCTGAAATGGGTGGACATCGAAACGGAAGATATCACTGACCAACGAATCGATCAGGACAGGGGTCGGTTCATCGATCTGCTGCCGCCAGAGCAGCATGACTCCGGAGCGACGACCGGAGAGGAAGAGAATCTCTTTCCCGTCGGCAGACCAGCGAAGATCGGCGATCACCATACGATCGGAGGTGATCTGCCGCTGTTTCCTGGTACGAAGATCGACCACCCAGATATCTCCATCGAAATCGCCGCGCCAGCGGATGAAGGCGATCGATTGGCCATCGGGTGAGAAGCGGGGCGTTGAATCGTACCGCCACTCCCCCGGTACCGGCTCGGTGAGCCGCATCCGCTCGGTGCCATCACTGGAGATGAGGTAGACCGACGAGGGGGTGTCGGGACTGTCCTCATCGATCACCGCCAGGTAGCGACCATCCGGCGACCAGTCGAGTCCGCCCCAGACCTTCGCAATCAGTTTTTCCCCGCCGCCACTCGCACTCGCAATCATTAAATCGGTCTTGGCCTGATCGAACTTGTCTCCGCGCAGGTAGGCGATCTTCTGCCCATCCGGGGACCAGACCGGATTGTGCTCCGGGAGCGGGTTATTGGTCAGTTGGATCGGTTGTCGGGCGCTCCCGGCATTGATCGACGTGATAAAGATATCGAGACTGCTCCCGGATTGGCCACTGGAAAAAGCGATCTGCTGGCCATCCGGCGAGAAGACTGGGTCGGTCTTGAAGCCAGAGATCGTCGACATGGTCACCACGCTCGGATAGAGCGCTGACGGCGATTTCGACCGGCTCCACCAACTTGGATGGGCGGCGAGCAGAATTCCCAGGATCAGCGCTCCACCCACCGCCGCCAGAAATTGCCAGCTCCGGAGCCGGGAGAATGCCCATCGGCCGTCACGGGAGAGCCACCGATCCGCACGCCTTTTGCCACTCGGGGCCGGGGGGGCGATCTCGAGTTCGGGCGACTGATTGTGCAGCATCTCCATCTCGGTCTGGTCGATCAGCTTGACAGGGTGGTTGAAGGTGTAGCCCTTGCCGGGAATGGTCAGAATAAAGGATGGCTGGCGTGGATTGTCACCGAGAACGCGGCGCAAATTATAGATGTGCTGGGTCAGATTGCGCTCGTCGATCTCCTTCCCCAGCCAGACGGTGTCGATCAGATCTTCTTTGGTAACCAGGGTTCCGGCGTTCTCGACAAGCACGAAGAGGATCTCATAGAGCTTGCGCTGGATCGAGGTTGGTATCCCGTCCTTGAATAGTTGCTGACGTTCACCATCGACGATAAATGAACCAAACTTAAAGATCCTGACTTTCCCTGGTTGCATTGGTTTCACCGTATAGACGTTTGGCACGATTGATACAATCAATCAAAACATTTTTTGCGATGATTTATAATCTCCCTACAAAAGTCAACCGATCCGGAGGCTCCACCATTGTTGCGCCCGCGCCCCTTTGGCTGGCGCCCCCGCAAAACAGTCCGGGGAGCCTGATCGTTGCCTGATCGTTGCCTGATCGTTGCCTGATCGTTGAAAGAAGCGACCATGAATAGCCGATCTTCGGCGCACCTTGTCGGACCAGATAGGTAAGGATGGGTGAGGATTGCGTCTGAATTGAAGTCGTTCTACCATCACACAGGTTAATGATGATGAATGATGAACTGAAAAAGATGCTGGAGCAGATCTCGATCGAGGGAATCCGGGGTGCGGCGCAGGAGGTCTACCGCCATCTGCAGCCGACCCCGCTGCTCAACTGGCCGCTGCTTGACAAAGAGGCCGGGGGACGGGTCTTCCTCAAGCATGAGAACCACCTGCCGACGGGGGCCTTCAAGGTGCGGGGCGGGCTCAACTTCATGGCGCGCTTTGCGGCGGAGCATCCCGGCCGGGGAGTGATCACCGCGACGCGGGGCAACCACGGACAATCGATCGCCCTCGCCGCCCGACTCCACGGAGTGGCCGCGACGATCGTCGTTCCGGAGGGGAACAATCCGGAGAAGAACGCGGCCATGCGTGGGTATGGCGCGCAGGTGATCGAATACGGGCACGATTTCGACGCGGCGCGGGAGGAGGTCGCCCGGCGGGCCGCGGCCGAGGATCTCCATTACATCCATTCGGCGAACGAACCAGACCTGATCAACGGTGTCGGAACCTATGCCGTGGAGATCATCGAGGAGATGGAACGGCGTGGGGAGCCGATCGACGCGATCTTCGTCCCGATCGGGCTCGGGAGCGGCATCTGTGGAGTAATCACCGCCTTCCGGGCGCTCGCGCCACGGACGCGGATCATTGGCGTTCAGGCGACGGGGGCTCCGAGCATCTATCGTTCGTGGCAGGAGGGGCGAATCGTCGAGACAGCCGCGGCGCGCACCTTCGCCGACGGAGTGGCGACGCGGGTCCCGGCCAGTCTGACCTTCGAGGTCATCCGGCACGGGGTCGATGAGATCGTCCTCGTCGACGATGAGACGATCATCGAGACGATCCGGATTCTCTGGCGAACAACTCACAACATGGCCGAGGGAGCGGGCGCGATTGCCACCGCGGCGCTGCTTGAACGGAGCGCGGAGTATGCGGGGCAAAATATCGTCTCCGTCCTCTGCGGCGGAAACCTCGACACCCAATCACTGTGGCAAGTCTTCAACGATCAGCATGTCTGACCGCCCAAAAATGAGAGCCAGAAAGACCATGGAACTGACATTTGAAATGATCCTCGCGGCCCAGCAACGGCTGGCCGGCGTCGCCCACCGCACGCCCGTGCTGACCTCACGCCAGTTCAATGAGCGGACGGGTGGCGAAGTCTTCTTCAAGGCCGAGAACCTGCAGCGCGCCGGCGCCTTCAAGTTTCGTGGCGCCTACAACAAACTGGCCTCGCTCTCTGATGAGGTCCGGCAGGCGGGGGTGCTCGCCTACTCATCAGGCAATCACGCCCAGGCCGTCGCCCTCTCCTCAAAGATCTTTGGCATCCCGGCGGTAATTGTTATGCCGGCCGATGCCCCGCGAATCAAGGTCGAAGCGACCCGCCACTATGGGGCGGAGGTGATCTTTTACGATCGCTACACCGAGAACCGGATCGAGATTGGCGAACAGCTCTGTCGGGAACGTGGATTGACCATGGTGCCGCCCTATGACGACTATGAGGTCATGGCCGGCGCCGGAACAGCGATCCTCGAACTGCTCGAGGATGTCCCTGATCTGGACGATCTGCTGATCTGCTGCAGCGGATGCGGGCTGCTCGCCGGGTCGGCGGTCGTTGGCCGCCATCTTCGCCCATCGATGCGCATCTATGGGGTCGAACCCGAAGCTGGCAACGACACTAAGCTCTCGCTGGCCAAAGGCGAGCGGGTCGAGATTCCGGTGCCGAAGACGATTGCCGACGGACTGGCAGTCAACACCCCGGGGCGACTCACCTTTCCAATCGTCCGCGAACTGGTCGACGACATCCTGCTCGTCAGCGACGGGGAGCTGGTCGACACGATCCTCTTCACGCTCGAGCGAATGAAAGTGCTCGTCGAGCCTTCCGGCGCGGCGGCGGCGGCGGCGGCGCTCCACCGCAAGATCGAGACGCGCGGGCGACGGATCGGGGTGATCATCTCCGGAGGCAATATCGATCTGACCAGCCTCGCCGGCATGTGCGGCCATTTGGCGGAAAGCCTGTGAGGTCGCTTGCGACTCGGCGTGATTAACGCTTAGAATGGCTTTTTGGAGAGATATTAACGGAATAACTATAATTATATGTCCTGGTTCAAAAGGCAAACAGAGAAGATTGGCGAGTTGGCTCCCCCCGAGGAGCGCACCGTCAGAACCGAAGGCATCTTCGTCAAATGCGAGAATGACGATTGCGGAGCAACGCTCTACCGCAAAGATCTGGTCGATAGCATGCAGGTCTGTCCGCGTTGCAGCTACCACTTCCGCATTGGCGCGCGGGAACGACTGCAGTTGCTCTTCGATGATGGTCAGTACACGGAGCTGCACGCCAATGTCGCGCCCACCGACCCGCTCCACTTTGTCGACAACTCACCTTATGTGGACCGGCTGAAGAAGGCCCAGAAGAATACCGGGATGCTCGACGCGCTGCTGACCGGCGAAGGGACACTCGGTGGACGGCCATTGGTCATCTCAGCGATGGAGTTCAGTTTTATCGGTGGCAGTATGGGCTCGGTGGTTGGGGAGAAGATCACCCTGGCGATCGAGCACTGCATCGCCAAGAGACTGCCACTGATTGTCGTCTCCTGCTCGGGTGGAGCGCGGATGCAGGAGGGGGCGCTCTCGCTGATGCAGATGGCCAAGATCTCGGCCGCCCTCGCGCGTCTCGATGACGCCAGACTGCCCTATATCTCATTCTTGACCGATCCGACCACCGGTGGAGTCACCGCCAGCTTTGCGATGCTGGGTGATCTGAACATCGCTGAACCCGGAGCAATCATCGGCTTTGCCGGTGCGCGGGTGATCGAGCAGACCATCCGGCAGAAACTGCCGAAGGGCTTTCAGCGCTCGGAGTTTCTGCTCGAGCACGGAATGATCGACGCGGTCGTCGACCGTCGCGAGCTAAGGACCTTCCTCACCAACGCGCTGACCTTTACCGGCCCGGATCGCTGAGTCGTCCACGATTCATCTTCTCTGCGGCCAGGACCGGCTACCGACTATGAACATTCGACTCACCCTGATCCTGCTCACGACTCTCATCCCCCTCGGTTGCCAACAGCCTGAAGCGACAGTCAATCTGACCACCCCGACCCCGGCCCCAGTTGTCGAGAGCGGACCGCTGAGCGACTTTGACGGCGCCCGGGCCTATGCCCACGTCAAGGCCCAGGTCGAGTTTGGACCGCGTCCTTCGGGATCGGCCGCGCTCGAGAAGACCCGCGAGTATCTGCTCGCTGAGCTGCGCCGCTATGGTCTCAAGCCACGGCTTGACGAATTTGCTCCGCTCACGCCAAAGGGGCGGGTGAAGATGAAGAATATCGTCGCCGAGATCCGTGGTCAGCAAACCGGCACGATCATTCTCGCCAGCCACTACGACACCAAGGAGTTTCGCGAATTTCGCTTTGTCGGCGCCAACGATGGAGGCTCGAGCACCGGAGTGCTGCTCGAGCTGGCCCGCGTCCTGGCGGCGGCCAAAACGCCCCCGAAGTATACCTATCAGTTGGTCTTCTTTGATGGCGAAGAGGCCTTCTGTCGGGAGTGGAGCGAGTGCCTGGAAGGCAATGACAACACCTACGGCAGTCGCCACATGGCCGAACAGATCCAGAAGAGCGGCAAGGTTAGCCAGTTCAAGGCCATGATTCTGCTCGATATGGTTGGCGACCGCAATCTCGCCATCCCCCGTGAAGAGAACTCATCCCCGTGGCTGGTCAATGCCATCTGGCAGACGGCACGGGAGGTTGGGCTCCAGCGCCATTTTCCAAACTCGACCCATTGGATGACCGACGATCACCTGCCATTTCTCAAGGTCGGCATTCCCGCCGTCGATCTGATCGACTTCGACTATGGCGACGAGACCGAGAGCTACTGGCACACCGAAAAGGATACGCTCGACAAGATTGACCAGCGCAGCCTCCAGATCGTTGGCGATGTCATGCTGCGGAGCTTGCCACGGATCGAGGCCCAGATCAGATAACCAGGAGCGGGGCTGTCCAGCCCCGCTTCGCACTTCCCGCTCACCCCACTCCCTACTTCTTTAACCGGCTTCAGATCTGTTGTATACTCGCCCCATTGCCGGGGTCGTTATCCCGTCAGCAGCCATTGCTGTGACAGCCATTCTTGATGGTTGCCTGAGTCAGATCTGAAGATTTAATTCTGTTCGCCAATAGTTCACGTCTTTTATCCTGGGGTGGGGGAGTGTGAATGATAAAGTGGGAGTATCGGACAATCGATTGGGGTGAGATCCGCAAGATTGGATCACGAGTTACTGGTGAGGATTTCATCGATGCCAACGTCGACGCGGGTTTGAATGCCCTTGGTGAAGAGGGATGGGAGCTGGTGGATGTCTATGTAGACGGCTTCACCTCGCACCGGGGAAACAAAGGCGAAGAGCTGCTGGCGAGCAGCCGCTACGTCAAGTACACCTTCAAGCGCCCCGCCAGCAAGGCCGCCAAGCCATAAGGACGGGACAAGGTGGCGGGACGGTGGCGTCTCTTCAGTTGGCCATTCGCCGCGGTCGAGCGCCATGGTCTGGCTACTGGTGAGGGGATGAGTCTAGGCGCTGGCCCGCAGATCGATCAATTCGGCGATGTCGTTGAAGAGGATCTTGGTGATCTGACCATCGAGACCAATGATCTTCACCGCGGGCTTGCTGAAAGGCTGGGTGCTGCGGAGATTGTCGATCCGTCCACGGATGCGTGTTCCATCCAGCTTGACCACCTCTATCTCCGGACTGTCGAACAGGTCCTGCAGCTTTTCCATCATCGTAAAGAAGTCGTTCATATCTTCGGCCTGCGATGGCGCCGGCAGTGGTTAACGGCAATCGGCGCCAGCATCCGGCGGCTTGGGCGGCCTGACCGGTCATGTCAATGTGGTGATTTCAAGTAAAGATGGTTCCCAGTAACGCGAGGGCAGTCTCGGCGGGGGGAGCCTCGAACATCGACTGATCGCCAAAGAGGAGGCCAACTGCCTGGATGCCATTATAGACAAGGTGGGTGGCGATGCAAGGCAGAATGCGCCCGGTGAAGGCACGGAGGAGCGTCAGGACGAGACTAAGGGTGAGGATGGCGCCGATCGCGGCCACACTGCCCCAGTATTGCGGAACGTGGACGAGGGCGAAGAGGGAGGTGACGACGAGTACTCCCGTTGCCAGACCATAGCGCCGCTCAATTCCGGTATAGAGAACTCCGCGGTAGACCAGCTCTTCAACCAGTGGGGCGGTCAGGACAGCCAGCGCGGCGACAAGATAACGGATGGAATCGCCCATGCGCAAAAGTCGCTCCATGTCGGTCTCGCGATGGGGGAGAACCTTCTCGAAGACGAAGGCGACCCCGAGCATGAGAAAGGCGAGAGCGACGGCGTGAATCCACTTGAACTGCGCGTGCCAGGCCCAGCCGATCGATTCTTTGAAAGGTCGACGCCCCCGGTTGGTGATGACCAACCAGCAGAGCAGCAGCGTCAGCAGATGGGCGGGAAAGGTGAAGGCAATAGTCAGAATGGCCATGAGCCAGTCGATCTGAAAATCGGTCGGGATCTCTCCGGTCTCTTTGATCTTCAGAGCGACGTAGATAACGACCGCCACCACCTGGAGGAGAATGAGAAGCGCAACGCTGCCAAGCCAGGTCAGCATTCCTGCCGCCGGTCCCCAGCCCGTCGAGGCGGGGGGAGTCGAGGGGGCAAGGGGTTGTGTTTTGGTCGGTTCAGCGATCTCGATGGCTTCGGTCGGCGGGGTCATCTCTTCCATTGTTGTCTCCCTCATCTCATCTTCAAATGTGCAATTAAAGGCGGTTCGGTCTCTGGTCAAGGTCGCGATCTGGCAGCCAGGAGGAGGGCGATGATGGTCTTCGAGTCGACGATCTCTCCCTGGTGGACCATTCGCACGGCCTCTTCAAGCTGCAAAAAGTGCACTTCAACAACTTCATCATGATCCAGCTGCTGCCGGGTTGGTGTCAAATCGGTGGCGAGAAAGACGTGCAGAATCTCTTCGCAGAAGCCGGGAGTGGAGTAGAAACCGGAGAGCCTCTCGATGCGCCCAGGGCGGAAACCGGTCTCCTGTTCAACCTCGCGTCGGGCGCAGAGTTCGGGATCCTCGCCCGGCTCGATCCGCCCGGCCGGGATCTCGAGCAGCTCGGCGCGGGCCGGATGGCGGTATTGACTGACAAGGGCGACTCTTCCATCGGCAAAGAGCGGCAGCGCGCCAGCGCCGCCGGGATGACGGATGACATCGCGGACCACCTCCATGCCGTTCGACTCGGTGAGGCGATCGCGGTCGATGGCAAAGATCGGTCCATCAAAAAGTCTTTCTGAGCGGCTGACGCGGCGCATTTTATCGCTTCCCTTTCAAGATCGGGCCCCTTTCAGCTGGGCCAACTTCAGAGATCCTTCTGTTTCTCGAGCAGAATCGTTTCACGGTAGGTGGCATAGGTATCCCGTCCATTCAGTTTGGCGGAAGTGAAACGGTACTTGCGAAAAGCCTCGATCGCCTTGGGGTTGAGCGCCGCATCGGGAGTGTCGAGAATCCGGACATTGGTGACGCGGCCATCCGGCGTGATGATCCCCTCCAGGGTGATCGATCCGCGCACCCGTGAGCCGGGCGCAAAATTGAGCGGGGCCCGGCTGTTCAGCACCGGCATGACGAAGATGTCGCTCGGACTGAGTGAGATCTTCGAACCAAACTGATCGGTCGGCCGGGAGAGATCCGAGGGCTTGTTCTGGAGGGCGCGGGTATTCTGGATGACCGGGGTGATGGTCACCAGAAGGGAGCGGGTATCGGGGGTGGTCTCGGTTCCCTGTGGCCCCTTGAACTCACGGATGGCAAAGGCGCCGGGCTGACCGCGCAGGACGACGGTGTCATAGCTGTTGGCAGTGACGCTCTTCGCTTCGAGCAGCACCTTGTCGGCGTAACTGGCCGTGAAATCGAAGGTGATCTCTCCTTTGGTCAGGACGCGGGGGATGATCGAGTAGACGAAGGGACGATTGTTGAGCGGCTGGGTATCGGTGAAGGTTTCACCTTCGCGCAAGCCGATGGATTTGAAATGACGGAGCCTGACCCCCTGGGCGCCGAGGTTGCGCCCCAGCAGTTCGATCTCCTCCTCGGGGGTCGACGCGGTCGCCTTGAGGCTGGAGACGAGCGGGAAGAGTTTCGACTCCTGCTCGTCGAACTGGTAGATGGCGACCGTCACCCCAACCCCCAGATCTCCCTGTTTGAGCAGTTGGGCGCGCGCTTCTCCGGCGAGGAGAAGCAGCAGGAGGAGCGGGAGGAGGAGAACTGAAGTCGCCAGACTAAGAAGACTAAGAGTACTCGGGCGACTCATCGGGCATTGGTTGGTCATTATCGTTGGTTTCATCAGCAATCATCCTCTCTTCGAGATAGAGTCGGTAGGCCTCACGCCGGGCGAGACCACGACGGCGGGCCACCTGCTTGATCGCCTCGTTGCGACCAACCGAACCAGTAGCGGCCAGTTGATCGACCTCGTCAGCGAGCGGGAGGTTAAGTTCCGGCTCAAACTGAGAACCCTGGTGACCGGCGATCAGGAGGACCATCTCGCCACGGGGCGGCTCGGCGTCGTGCCGGTGGCGCAGTTCGGCGAGGGTACCGCGTCGAAACTGCTCGTGGAGCTTGGTCAGCTCGCGGGCGAGCACCGCCGGACGGTCGCCGAGAATCTCGAGCGCATCGTCGAGGGTCTCGCGAATCCGGTGCGGGGCCTCGTAAAGAACGAGGGTTGGGCGCATTTCTCGCAACTCTTCGAGGCGGGCCCGCCGGGCCATTTTGCGGGGCGGCAGAAAGCCGACGAAGAGGAAGGAGTCGGTCGGAAGTCCCCCGGCAACCAGCGCGGCGACAAAGGCCGTCGGGCCGGGAATGGGGATGACGCGAACGTCCGCGGCGAGCGCGGCCTGAACGAGCCGGTAGGCCGGATCGGAGATCCCGGGAGTCCCGGCATCGCTGACGAGGGCGACCGTCGCGCCGGCGCGCAGCCGCTCGACCAGTTCGTCGGCCCGCGTCCGCTCGTTATGTTCGTGATAGCTGATCGTCGGCGTGGCAATCCCGAAGTGGTTGAGGAGCAGTCGGGTGTGGCGGGTATCCTCGCAGGCGATCAGGGACGACTCCCTGAGAACCCGGAGCGCCCGCAGGGTGATGTCTTCGAGATTCCCGATCGGTGTCGCGACGAGGTAGAGTGGCATAACAGGTGGACTTCTATTTCCAGAGTCCGATGCCCCCCCGCAGCCCCAGCTCGTTCGGCACGATCACGACATCGTCCGGCAGATCGAAGGTGATCTCCTGCGCGTTGCCGCCGCCAAGGTAGAGCTTGTCGAAGCTGGTCAGAACGCGCCACCAGCCGATCGCCTTGAGGAGCCTTCGATTCCAGCGCCGGCGTCCGATCTCGACGAGAGCCTGGTTGCCAAGCTGCTCCTCGAAGGTCTGCCCCTTGCGGAAGGGGATGTGTCCAATTTCGAGGTGGGGGGCCAGGCGGCCATCGAGGAAGAGTCCGCAGCCGACACCAGTGCCGAGGGTGATGACCATCTCGACTCCCTGGCCGGAGATGGCGGCCAGTCCCTGCATATCGGCGTCATTGATCACCCGGACCGGCCGCTCGAGCGCTGCCTGGAGGGCCTCTTCGAGGTTGAAGCCAACCCAGAGCGAGTTGCCAAGGTTGACCGCGGTGAGGATGCAGCCCCTCCGGACGACTCCGGGAAAGCCGACCGAGACGCGATCGAAGGCCGGCAGTTCGGCGACGAGATCCCGCACCTTCTCTACCAGAAGATCGGGCGGACAAGGTTTTGGCGTCTTGACGCGCACCCGCTCGGTGATCATTCGCCCCTGCTCATCGAGCAGGGCCGCCTTGACCCGGGTGCCGCCAATGTCGATGGCCAGGGTGACCACGCCCGTTCCCAGCTTCGTCATCGGCTGGGAGGGAGCTCCAGTAATGCCTTCCATAATATTCTGATCTGTCTCTGCCATGGGTGCACTCTCCGCTCTGATTGTGTTCTAATCACTCGTCAAATGATCAACGGATGAAGAGAATATACCCGATCGTCCACTGAAATGTAATACCCGGAAATTAACCCGTGGGGGGCAGCTGAGGCCACCCGCCCTGCAGGCGAATGGAGATGACCATGGCAAGAAAGCTGATCGCGGCCGCACTGACGGTCGTTATTGTCGGCCTGACGGGCGTGATGGCCCAGCCGCCCGCCGAGTCGTTGACCCCCGCGCAGTTCGCGCAACTGAGCCGCGACCTCTCCGAGCCGGGTGGTTACTTCGATACTGACAACCTGATCTCGAACGAGGGGTCCTATCTCCACGTCCTGGGCCGGATGCGCGAACTGGGGGTGAGCGGCGGGGCCTTCATCGGGGTGGGGCCGGATCAGAGCTTCTCATACATCGCGCAGATCAGGCCGCAGATGGCCTTCATGATCGACCTCCGGCGCGACAACCTACTCCAGCACCTCCTCTACAAGAGCCTCTTCGATCTCTCACGGGGACGTATCGAGTTTCTCTGCCACCTCTTCGGACGTCCCGTACCGGGCAATCCGGCCGACTGGGACCGTCGGTCGATCAGCGAACTGGCCGACTATATCCAGAAGACACCGGCCACGGACGGATCGATCGCGCAGAGCCGCGCGGCAGTCCGGTCCCGCCTCGCCGGACTGCGGATGAATCTGAGCGCGGCCGACCTCGCGACGATCGAACGGTTCCACTCCGAGTTCCAGGAGGCGGGCATCGAGCTGCGGTTCACCAGCCACAATCGGGGGCCGCGCTCCTACTACCCAACCTATCGGGATCTGATTCTCGAGAAGGATCTGACCGGACGTGAAGGCAGCTTCCTCGCCCGCGAAGAGTCCTTCCAGTTTCTGAAATCTCTCGAGGGACGGAACCTGGTCGTGCCGGTGGTCGGAAATCTGGCCGGGGAGAAGGCGTTGCAGGCGATTGGCGCCTACCTGCGCGGGCGGGGACTGGTCGTCTCGGCGCTCTACACGTCGAATGTCGAGTACTACCTCATGCGCGGGGAGGAGTTCGAACGGTACGGACGGAATGTCAGTTCCCTGCCCCGCGACGGGAAGAGCGTCCTCATCAGAAGCTACTTCAGCAACACGTGGGGACGAACCCACCCGATGTCCGTCCCCGGCTATTACAGCACGCAACTGATGACGACCCTCGACTCATTCGCGGCTGAGTTTGCGGCCGGCGGGTTCCGGGGATACTCTGACGTGATCGGGAAGGGGCTGCTCAAGCTTCGCTGATCCCCCTCCCGACCGGCCCTCCCGACTGGCCCTC
>JBEAVZ010000024.1:0-3593 GCA_041160645.1 Acidobacteriota bacterium | reverse complement strand
CGCCCGGGATCAGCTCTCGAGCCGCAGCAACCGCGCGGCATTCTGGTAGTAGACCTTCTTCAGCAGTTCGTCGGGGAGACCCAGTCCGTAGATTCGCCAGCGCCCCTGCGGTGGAACTTTTGACGGGGCGTAGTCGAAGTACTCATCCTCAGTCTCCAGAAACCGGAAGTAGATCTCGTAAAGTTTCTCATTGAAGACCTGTTGCGGGGTCTCGAAGCCCTGCGGGACGGCGTCGGTGCCAAAGAGGATGCGATCCTGGTAGCGATCGAAGAACTTCCGGGCGAGGCGCGGCTGGCGGCCCAGTTCGCCAATGCGCGCGCCGATCTCGACGTGCGTGTTTGGATACTTGTCGAGCCATTCGCTCACCCAGGGCAGATCCTCGGCGTTGCCAACGTGGAGCAGGACAAACTGGGTCTGCGGATGGCGGGCGACGACGCGCAGGCGTGCCTCGTGCAACTCGCGATTGCTGGGGAAGTCGCGCCCGTGGAATGACCAGTCGGGGTGGGCGCTCAGCTCTTCATACCGCTCATTGTACCGGTCAGTCGGGAGGAAGAAGGCCTCCGGATCGGAGGTGTGGATGGCGACGGGAAGTTTGGTCGCCCCGGCCGCCTCCCACATCAGATCGAAGCGCCGGTCGTCGACCTTGACGAGGGGGCCGGTCGTGATCTCTTCACGCAGAAAGAGGCCAAGCGTCTTCAGAACCTTGATCCCGCGCGCGCCAAGCTGGCTCGCCCGGACGATCTGGTCGGCCTGAAACTGCGGATATCCCGCCTCCCGGAGTCGATTGAACCAGGGTTCCACGCAGATCGCGAAGCGATCCGGGGCCGGCTTCTGCCAGTAGTTGATGGTCTCCTCGAGCGCCGCCCCGTAACCACCGGTCAGGTTGACCATCATCCGGACGTTCTTCCGGTCCATGACGGCCAGAATGTCCTCTCGTTTGGCCCGGAAGTTCGCCTTCTCCGGCTTGGCGTTACGGTTGACGAAGGAGAGGTGGGTGTGGAAATCGATTACCGGGTACTTGGACCGGAGCACCTGGGTCTCCGGGACGTGGAGCATGCTCTTTGGCTCATAGTCCTTCAGCAGCACGGGAGATTTTGCCGGATCCTGGGCCGGGTTCTGCGTTTGTCCGGCCACCCGGGTCAATTCCGGAGCCGTCAGTGCTGCCGCTCCGAGCCCGGCCAACAGCTGGCGACGGGAGATTGTCTTCATCGCTATATCCTCGCTTCCATTCGCGGATGTGGTGGGTTTTTGTCGAGACCGCCAAAATTGAAAGAGCCTGAGCTGGGTCAGGACTGACTGTCGTGGAGCATCCGCAGTGTATAGATCCCGGTATCGTGACCATCGCTCCAGACGATATGGTAAGCGTAGCGGCCAACCGGCGCGAGGTCGGTGATCTTGATCCCGGGAAACTGCGTCGCCTGCAGATTGAGGCTCTGTGAGGGGTGGTGGCCCTGGCACATCGCACAGGGGCAGGCCGCCCGCAGGGCGTCGAGACGATGGCGGGTTTCGCCGCCGTCATCCCAACGGATCAGCAGAACGCTCTCCTGCTCAACCAGTTCAAGCGATTCAGGGAATGGGTCGGTCGATGATTGTTCCTGCGTCATATCTTAGCCAGTCTTTTTTGGTCAGTCTTTTTTGGTCAGTCTTGCTTGGTCAGTCTTACTTGGTCAGCTTGGGTCTGTAAGTGCCAGGAGCGAACTGCTCCGCCTGGCTCTCTGCCCGGCCAGCTCAAAAAGGCCCGGGCGCTGACCGGAGGTTATTGAATCGGTCAGGTTCAGATGGTTAAATAAACCGTCCGCTATTGCCTTACGACATGGACCGTTATTTAATCATCGAACGGCCCGCCGAGCAACCAATTATGTGAGCGGAGGGATTCAGGTCCGAATGCGACTATTGAAGAAAAAGAATGCTAAGCGCGGCATGGTGCGGGAACTTCTCAATCTGCTGCCCAATCTGGTCAAGTTACTCTACCGGTTGATTCGCGATGGACGGGTTCCGACGGCGGAGAAGGCCCTGCTGATCGGGACCGTGACCTACGTCATCACCCCGCTCGATCTGCTCCCGGATGTCATTCCATTTGTCGGTCAGGTCGACGACCTCTACCTGGTCGCCCTCGTCCTGCTGCGATTGCTCAGCCGGACGGAGAGCGAGGTGCTCAATGAGCACTGGGACGGGCCGGGCAACCTCGCCCAAATTGTGGACCGGATCGCCACGGTCGCCCGCTATGTTCTGCCGAAGCGGGTCAGCAAGGTTCTGCTCGGGCGGGTCGTCGTGGCCCCAAAGGTCGGTGGGGGACTCTTCGTCTCACCCGGTGTGCCGGCGCTGCCCGATGAGCCGGAGGCATTGGAGAAGGTTCAAGATCTGTCGCGGAAACGTCGATCAAATGTCTCCTGACCTATCCAACCCGACGCCGGCCGCCTCTGAGCGTCGCGTCGTGGTGGCGCTGGCTGGCCGAAGGATCGATTCACCCGAGTTAGCGCGACCAAGGTTTCCTCTCTCGCGGCTCCACGGGGTCCGGGAAGACATTCGACGCACTCTCCGCGCGGAGAGGGCCGGGATGCTGGTCGCGGCCGCCGCCTGCGGAGCCGATCTGCTGGCCCTCGAGGTGGCTGGAGAACTGGGGATCCGGCGGCGGATCGTCCTGCCCGACCAGCCCGCCCGTTTCCGGAAGAGCTCGGTCATCGATCGGCCTGGCGACTGGGCCGCCAGCTATGACCGCCTCATCGCCGAAGTGGCGCAGCGCGGCGATCTGGTCGTCACCGACCAGGGGCCTGGCGTTCCCACCCCTGACTATTTTCAGACCAATCTCGACATACTCGATGAGGCGGCCCGGCAGGCCGCGAGTCTCGATTGGCCATTGCGGGTGATCGTTGTCTGGGATGGCCGATCGCGCGGCCCTGACGACGTCACGGCCCACTTTCTCGCGGAAGCCCGCCGCCGCACCCTTCCGGTGACCGAAGTTCTGACGGTTGCCCAATAGAGCGAATCGGGCCCGGGCTGACGGCGCCCAATCTGCCAGGGGGCTTTTGCCAGGTTTGTCATTTTTGCCAAGTTTGTCATTTTTGCCAGGTTTGTCATTTTGGAGGTACTCGGTATGTCTGCAAGCAATGAGGCCATCCCGCGCGAGAGGCTGCTCTCGCTCGATGTCTTCCGCGGTTTGACGATCGCCGGAATGGTGCTGGTCAACAATGCCGGGGATTGGCAGGCGATCTATCCGCCACTCAGACATGCCGAGTGGAATGGCTGGACCCCGACCGATCTGGTCTTCCCGTTCTTTCTGCTGATCGTCGGCGTTGCGATTCCGCTTGCTTTTGAGAAGCGGCGGGCGGACGGCGGAACCCTCACCGATCTCTACTGGAAGATCGCGCGGCGAACCCTGCTCATCTTCGCGATCGGCCTCTTTCTCAACTGGTTTCCACCCACTTCCGATCCGGTCGGGCGACTATTGTCGCTGCGCATCCCGGGAGTTCTGCAACGCATCGCGCTCTGTTATGGCGTCGCCGCCATCCTCTATCTGCAGTTTGGCCGCCCCGCCCTCTGGAGAATCACCGGAGGACTCCTGCTCGGTTACTGGCTGCTGTTGAGACTGGTTC
>JBEAVZ010000016.1:0-4067 GCA_041160645.1 Acidobacteriota bacterium | reverse complement strand
GTGCGCGCCCTCTCCGTGCTCCAGTTTGGGCAGAGCCACGATCCACAGTCTCCCCACTACTTCGATCAGGCAGCCCTCTATGCCAGTCAGCGCTTCAAACCAGCCTGGTTCACCCTGGCCGAGATCAAGGCCAATCTCGAGAGCGCCTATCGGCCGGGAGAACGCCGCTGAGACGAGCTTCTCAAGAACCATTGAAATTATTGTCTGAAGCAGCTGGTCGCCGTTCGCCAACCGTCAGGAAGCGCCGCTCAACGCGGTCGATTCCAGCGCGCGTTGGCGGGCGAGCACTGCCCGCGCCCATCATCGAACCAGTCGCGCATGAGCCTGAAGACGCCCGGACGCCCCGGTCCGATGTAGCGGGCCCGACGCTCCCGGTACGCGGCAAGGATGGCCGCCGCCTGGTCCTCTATCCGCCGGTCAGCTTCATTGCGGACATGGCCAACCGGCACAGCATAGACAAAAGGTGAGCGGTCGTCGACGGCCCGGAAGGTCGGAATCCGCCGGAACTCGCGTTTGACAAACTGTCCAGTCTCCTCCTGACTTCGGGCCGCGTCGACAAAGAAGTCGACGGCATGATCGGGATAACCAAACAGATAACCATAATGGCGAAGCCTCTCTGCTGCCGATGCATACTCGACGGCGGCGACGACTTCCAGTGGATCGGCCCGGCGGGTGATCCCATAACCAGCAAAGAAGCCTGAGCGGGCGACGAGCAGGTCTTCGAGCCGCGATCTTCTGATGACCAGTCCGTCAACGTAGCGTTTTCCCTCGAACTGCCGGGCAAAGTGGTGCAGACCAGCATAGTAAGCTTCGCCGCACCGCCAGGCAGAGATGAGCTGCCGCGTCTCATCAAGCAGGGCGAGGGTCTCTGCCGGGGGATTGGCCGCGGGAAAGCTGAGCGAGAAGAAGCCGCTGCTCATGGGCTTCAAGTCACCGACAAAAGTATAGAGAGCCTCACCATCCAGCGCTTTGAGGAGCAGCTCGGCCGCCCGCTCGCGCAACTCCAGTGGCAACTCGGTCTCCGGAAAACACTGTCGACAAGGGACAGTCGCCGCCGCAGGTGCGGTCGCTCCCGTCCGGGTGACCAGTCCCCCGGCCATCGTCGCCAGCACGATCACCATCACTATCATTGGTGTCATCACTGGTCTCATCACTCCGCGCATCAAGCCTCCTTTTGCGCCAGGGATAGCTGGCACGCCGGCGAGGCTACGCCGGTCGCCCCCTAATGTCACCCGCTATTCCATAACTGGTCACCAAAAGGCCCTGAATGGCCATTTCGCGCTGGTCAGCGGTCCCCATCCACGGGCCTAATCAGCCAATCAACTCCCTATTTGAGCCATTCAACGAATAAATCGTGCGATAGGGATCGCATATGAATACGATTCATTTTTTATTGCACCGAACGATCCCCGCCCAGCTGGTTTGCCGGAATAACTGGCAGAGCAGCTGGCGCGATTGGCAGAAACAATTCAACAATTCCAAGGTCATGCGAAAACTTACCTCACGGTTGTCGATCCTTTTCGTGCTTTTTCTCGGCAGTTTCTCTTCGCTCCGGGCCCAGACCGGCGGCGCCATCTCCGGGGTCATCACCACACCGACCGGTGAGCCGGCAGTCAGCGTGGCGGTAAGTATTGAAGGAACCGCCCTCGCCACGCGGACCGATCAGCAGGGACGCTTCACCATTGGTGAAGTCACTGCCGGCCGCCAAAAGGTGACCATCGTCGGAAAAGGCTACCTGCCGGTCACCACCGAGATCGTGGTTGGGGCCTCCGGCTCCACCACGCTCAACCTCCAACTTGAGGTGATCACGGGGACAGTCGACGTGGTTGCCAGCCTGCGCGAATACCATATCGATGAATCATCGATCGCGACGCGGATCAATGCGCGACTGATCGATATCCCGCAGTCGGTGCAGGTCTTCCCAAACCAGCTGATCGAGGACCGGGCGATTCTCGAGGGAAACGAACTCTTTCGAAACGTGAGTGGAATGAACCAGAACACCTACAGCGCCATGACCTTCCGCGGATTTACCCAGCGCGAGATCCTCTTCAACGGCACGCGGGGCAATCCATTCGGCTCGCTGGAGGGTGATGTCAACAACGCCGGATTCAGCACATCACAGATCCGTTTGACCAACATCCAGCGGGTCGAGGTGCTGAAGGGGCCAACGGCGGCGCTCTATGGCTCAGGGGAGGCAGGTGGTCTGATCAACTATGTGACGCGCAAACCACGTGAGGTGGTGGATGCGGAGGTCCAATTCCGCGGTGGAAGTTTTGGGCAAAAGATGATCAATGGCGAGCTGAGCGGCCCGGTCAGTCAGCGTCTGCTGGCGCGCGGCGCCTTCTATTTCGAGGACCGTGATGGATTCCGCAACAACAGCGGGTCACGCAACTCCCACGGAGTGGGCAATCTGCTCTTCCGTGCCTCAACCAACCACCGGTTCAGCGTAGAAGCGGAGCTGATCAATCAAAACCTGCGTGGGAATCGCCTGCGCGGCGTGCCGGTCGATGCTGCCGGCAACTTCCTCACCGCGATCGAGTGGACGGCCAGTGAGCCGACCGACACGATCCGCATGATCGCGCGAGTGCTTCAGTTGCGGGGTGAGCACAATCTGAATCGTGGCTGGAACATCGACTACACTTTGCGCTACCTCGAATACGAGAACAATGACCGTTACCATGAGCCGCGGGGACTCAACGCCGCGACGGCCAATGGCCGGACGATGCGCCGCGAGTATCGCAACTTTTTCCGGGCTAATGACGACTGGAGCTTCAATTTCAACGCTGGCAAGACGGCCGAGACGAGCGGATTCGGCCGCCACACGCTGCTCTTCGGCGGCGAGCACATTGCCCAGGAACATCAGTTCCGGTCAGCCCGGGCGCGTGAGACCGAGGTCTCGGGCGGAACGGTGCCGGCAATCGATCTCTTCAGACCAGTCTACGGGCTGACCGATGAACGCAACTATCGGCTCAGCGGCTTCACCGTCGGCACCGCCAACGCCAAGCGGAGCGGTGTTTATGGTCAGGATCAGATCGTGGTCAATCGCTACGTCCAACTGCTCTTCAGCGGACGACTCGACCGCTACAATGACCGCGGATTCTCGATCGTTCCACTCTCCTACAGCGACAACATTCTCTCCGGTCGCTCAGGACTGGTCATCAAACCAACCGAGAATCTCTCAATTTATGGCAGCTACGCAACCAGCTTCATCCGGGCCCCAATCTTTGCCCAGTCGCCCGATGCCAATGGACCATTTGGACCGGAGACGGGCGACCAGGTTGAGGTGGGGATCAAGTCAGACCTGCTCGAGAGAAGACTGACCATCACCGGGGCCTTCTTCAATATCCGGAAAGAGAGCATTCTCCGCCCTGATCCGCAACTTGGGCCACGGGGAACCAATCCTAATGCCGTCTTTGCGGTTGGCGAAGCGCGGAGTCGCGGGCTCGAGTTCAATCTCGAGGGATTTATCACCCGACGCTGGTACACGGCCTTCAATTACGCGCTGGTCGATACGCAGATCATCAGCGACCCAACCAGCGGACTGGTGGGACGCCCGCTCCCAAATGCCCCGCGCCATACGGTTGGACTATTCTCCCGGTACAACATTCTTGAAGGCACGGGGATCGGCCTCGGCCTCGAAGGGGTGAGCGAGCGGTTCGAACCATTCGCGGGAATTCGGGCCGATGGCTACCTGATCGCCGACCTTGGACTCTACCAGGATCTGGGCACACGGGCGCGTCTGCAACTGCAGGTCACCAACCTGACCAATCGACGCTATGCGGTCAGCTCCCTCTTTGCCGCGCGGGTGGGAAATTTCCCCGGTCAGCCACGGGCGGTGATGCTGACCTTTACCTGGACCCCATTTCGGAAATAATGGTCCGGAGGAGTCATCGATGAAGAGACGTTCGTTTCTGCGCTTGTCGGCCGGCGCCCCATTGCTCGCCGGGGGAAGACTGGCCGACTCTGGACCGGCTGAGCGTCCGGTTAAGAGGCCAATTAACAGATCTCCCGAGGGTCAGGAATTCGTAGTCGTGGGAGGTGGCGTCTTCGGGAGCTGGACGGCCCTC
>JBEAVZ010000561.1:0-8468 GCA_041160645.1 Acidobacteriota bacterium | reverse complement strand
GAAAGTAGATCGGAATGCCGGCCGGTTTCTCGAACGGCGGCAGGACCTCGCGGTGCTCGGCTTCGGCGCGCGCGATGCGGGTCTCGATCTCGCGCACCGCGAAGAGATACTCGTCGATCTTGCGCCGGTCGGCCGCGCCGAGCTCCCTGACCAGGCTTTGGGTATCCTCGCGCACCAGATCGAGGATGCTCCGCCGGTTGGCCTGCCGCCGTGCCCGCACCTCTGGCGAGACCGTCACATCATCGGTTCCGAAGAGCCGCTCGAAGACCAGCCGGGGGTTGACCTCCGGTGGCATCGGCGTGGTCGGGGTTCGCCACGCGAGGCTGTTGGTGTAGGCGCAACTGTAGCCAGAGTCGCAGTTTCCGACGGTCCGTGAATCCTCACAGCCCAGCTCGAGCGAGGCGAAACGCGTCTGACCCGCCAGCCGCTGCGCGGCGATCTGATCCGCCGAGACTCCGCCCCGAATGTCCGCCCCGGCTGTCTTGCGGCAGTGTACCCCGGTCAGGAATGAGGCTCCGGCTCGCGCGTGGTCTCCGGCTCCATCGCCAAGCGCCTTGCCGTTGTAGTCATCAAGCCCCGAGATCAGCAGCAGATCTTCACGCAGCTTCTCGAGGGGCTTGAGCACCCGCTTCATCTCGTAGTTGCGTCCCGTCGTCGGCGGAGTCCACTCCTCCATGATGATGCCGTTGGCGACATAGACGAACCCGAGCCGCCGCGGACTCCTGGCCGGCGCGGCCAGCGCCGGCGTCATGGCGTCGAGCATCGGCAGGGCAATCGTCGCTCCCAGCCCCTTCAACATCGTCCTTCGCGAGAGCTGCTTTTTGGTGATGATCATCTTCTCTCCCCGTTTTTAACCCCATCCCCGGCCATCTCCGGGCTCTTTACCTGGTTCAGGCCCCGGTCTAGGCCCCGGTCTAGGCCATGGTTTAGGCCACGATTCTGGAAAGGCAGACTGCGCACGATCTCGGTGATCAGGCTCGAGATCCGGTAGTTGTTGGCCGCAGTCTTCGTCGCTATCTGCCGGATCACCGGCCGGTCATATCGCTCGACGCCCCGTCCGAGCGCATAGGTAAGCATCTTTTCAGTCAGACCCTGGGTGAAGGCGTCACGCTGCTGGAGGACGATCTGCTTCAACTCCCCCGGCCCGCTGAAACGGGTGCCATTCGGCAGAACTCCCGACGAATCGATCGGCGCGTCACCATCGTGGGTGCGCCAGCGCCCGATCGCATCGAAGTTCTCCAGACCAAACCCGAGCGGATCCATCCGCGCATGGCACGAGGCGCAGGTCGGATTCTTGCGGTGCTCCTCGAGCTTCTGGCGCAGGGTCATGGCCTTGCCCGCCTCCTCCTCGCTCAAGGGCGGGACTCCCGCTGGCGGGGCCGGCGGCGGCGCATTGAGAATATTCTCGAGGATCCACTTCCCGCGCAGCACCGGAGAGGTCCGGGTCGCATAGGACGAGACGGTCAGCACACTGGCCTGCGTCAGAATCCCCCCGCGGCGCGAGCGATCTTTCAGTTGGACGCGCTGAAAGGCTGGTCCGGTTACACCGGGTATCTCATAAAATCGCGCCAGTCGTTCATTCAGATAAGTGTAATCAGCATCGATCAGTTCGGTCAGCGGGCGATCCTGCTGGAGGATATTCTGCAGGAGCAGCTCAGTCTCGCGGCGAATCGAGACTCGCAGATACTCATCCCAGGCCGGAAAACGCTGTGTGTCGGGCGTCACCGACTCGAGTCGCCGCAACTCCAGCCACTGTCCGCCAAAGTTCTCCACCAGCGCCCGTGACTTCGGGTCGGCAATCATCCGCTTCACCTGTGCCTCAAGGACGCCCGGCTGGCGAAGCATCTGCCGATCGGCCAGTCGCCTCAGCTCCGCATCCGGCATACTGCTCCAGAGGAAGTAGGAGAGGCGTGCGGCCAGTTCGTACTGATCGAGTGGATGGTAGGGCCGCCGCACGCCCTGCGCCGCCCGGTCATCCTCGATACGGAAGAGAAAGTGTGGCGAGACGAGGATCGCCTGCAGCGCGACCGCGAGCCCCTCTTCAAAGCTGCTTCCCCGCTGCCGCGAGAGGGTGAAGAGACGGCGCAGCCGCGACGTCTCGGCGAGACTGACCGGTCTGCGCCAGGCCCGTCGCGCCAGATTGGCGATGATCTTTTGCTCACACCCATCGACGTGCCGGCCATTGAGATGGCCGCAGGCGTAGATCAGTCGCTGGCTCTCCGGCGATGGCTTGAGGACCGGGTCGTAGGGCCCGCCAATCTCCAGCCGACTGGCCCGGGCCGTATTGACCGGACGCTTGATCGACCAGCGCAGCTCATAGGCCTTCTTCAACTCCACCACCCGCTCCGGAGTCGCGCGTGGCGGCGCTCGGAAGGGCGGTTTGACCGGCGGCGGTCGATGCGACGGATTCTCCCCGCCGTACTCCGCCGGCAGTCCGTCGTAGAAATTGAGGATCGAGACGGCAATCCAATGCTCTCCGGCCGTCAGGTGCTGCCGGAACTCGATCGTCATCGACGAGAAGTCCTGCCGGTCGTCCTCAAAGCTCGCTTTTCCCTCCGCATCGAAGACCAGGGTCTGCACCTGCTGCCCATCGACCCAGAGCGCGAAGGTGACCGGCTCCGACGACAATGGTCTCTCGCCGGCAGTAAAGATTCGCAGCAGATAGTCGGCCTCGACCGGAAATCGGTGCGTAACGTGGAGGGCATTGACCATGCTGAGGCCGGTCCGGTCGTAGTCGGTCAGCGGCTTCTTGCTTGGCACGATATTTCGTGATGTCTGGGGAATTCTGGTCAGCGAAGGTTTCAGTCTTTCCGGTCCGAAGATGGCCGCCTCGGTGACCCTCTCCGCCGCGGTCAGGTACTTTTCCATCAGTACTGGGGGCAGTGAGAGGACATCGCCGATCGTGTCGAATCCATAGCCCGAATCGTCCTGGGGAAAGTTGTCGGCCGGGCGCAGATCGACGCCGAGCAGATCGCGGATCGTATTGTTATACTCGCTCCGGTTGAGCCGCCGCGCCGTCACCCGTCCCGGATCCGGGGTCATCCGCTCATCCGCCCTGCTGAACTCGCCGCTCAGCCAGGCCGTCAACGCTTTCAACTCCAGCTCGTCGGGCCGGGGCGCGCCCTTGGGAGGCATCTCTCCCGCCTCCATCCGCTGCAGCACGCTCTCCCAGGTGTCCCGGTGGGCGAGTATCGCCGCCCCTTCCTGATACTGCTCGAGGTTGAGCCCGCCCGCCGCCTTCTTCTCGTTGTGGCAGCTGTAGCAGTTCTCTCTGAAGAAGGGCACAAACTTGTCGCGGAAGTGATCGCCTGCTCCGGTCTTCTGCTGCATACCGGCGGGTGGAGACGGCCAGATCGTCGCCGTGACCAGCACAATCAGGAATAGACGCAGAAACCTCTTTCCGCTCATGGTTTGTGTTCTCTCGGTGAATGGTTCGAATGAAAAGTGCGATAATCCGGACCGGATTATCCATCTACTCAAAAGCTCGCGTCAACCAGATAGTCGATCCCTTCACCCAAATCATCAAAATCGACCCACCGGCCGCTCTGCTCAGGTTTGGCCGGTTGTGAGGCCGGCGGATCGACCGCCCCAGACCCGCTGGCCTCGCCAGCCACGTCAGCCTATGGCCGCTTCGGCACGGCCTCGAGCAGCAGGGCGAGGGCCCGTTTGAGCGACTTCTCGCCATCCGTCGCCCCCTTGTAGTGGCCGAGCCGGACCACTACCAGATCGTGCGACGGAATGATCATTGTGTACTGTCCGCCCGCGCCAGCCATAAAGTAGGCTTCCCGCGGCACCGGAAATTCATCATTGCCATTGAGCCAGAAGAATCCGCCATAGATCGGGCGCCCGTCAGCCGCCCACGCGGGTGCGAGCGTGCTGACAAACTTCACAAACCCCTCCGGCAGAATCCGCTCGCCATTCCAGACTCCATCCTGCAGGTAGAGGTTCCCCAGCCGGGCCCAGTCGCGACCCGACGCAAACTCATAACCCTGGGTCAGGAAGTTTCCGTAAGGATCGGTCTCCAGGACCATGGTCCGGATCCCAAGCTTGTCAAAGAGCTTCCGCTGCGGAAAGGTGTGGTAGACCTCGCCCTGCTTCTCGATGCCGAGACGGTTGAGATAGTTGATCAGGACCGGATCGGTGTTGCGGTAGCGTCCGACGGTGTTCGGCGGCCACTGGAGCGGCCGGGTCGCGGCGTACTTGAATGAATCGATCGTCCCCGTGTAGAGATAGAGGTGGTCCGGGTAGCCCACACTCGCATCGTAGTCCGGATCCTGCGGCGCGCGGATGCGCAGTCCGCTCGACATGTGGAGAATGTCGGCGATGCGGATTCGTCCGCGCGGATCGCCCGGCTGCTGCCACTCCGGAATCGGCGCCGGCTGCCAGAGATCGTAGACCCCCTGGCGGATCAGGATACCCATGATCGTCGCCGTCAGGCTCTTGCCCATCGACCAGCTCTCGAGCGGGGTCTGGTGGCTGATGCCGGCGCCGTAACGCTCGCCGATCAACTGCCCCTTCCAGGTCACGACAAAGGCCGCGGTCTGCCCGCTCGCCGGTTCGAAGGCAGCCTCGAGCGCCTGCTGCACCTTGGCCAGATCGACGCTGCCGGGAGCCGCCGCCGGCAGACGATCACCCATTGGCCAAGGCGTGCCAGCCGCATTCGGCAGGTTCCGCCGAACCTTAACCGGGATGAAACCGGGTTTGCTGAATCCCTTCGGCAGCGCCAGGCAGCCCTGGTCACCGGTGTAGATGGCCGTGCGCACCGTCCCATTCGGCAGCGTCACGCTGACCCGCCGGCCGCGCCGATCGACGACCGGGCGCGACATCTTCCCGCGCTCGCCGTAGGGCGCGGTGAAGTAGCCGAGATTCTCCGCCGCGAAGTCGGGGTCGAGCCCGGTGATGAAGACGGCGGAGCAGATCACCTTCGCCAATCCCGCCGCATGGTGTTCAAGTGGATCTCCGGGCGGTGGGACATAGGCCGTCTTCAGTTCAAGCTCCCGCGCCCGCCTGAGCATGGCCTCGCGGGACTCCTGCGGTGACGGTGTCTGGCCGAGGGCGAGGGTGGTCAACAGCGCCAGTGACAACAGACGAAACTTTCTCATAGTCTTCTCTCCTTGCTTGCCCCATACTTGATCAACCGTGGTATCGCGACTGGTTACCGGCCCGACTGGTTACTGGCCCGACTACTGGGCTGTCCATCCCCCATCGACAAACAGCTCCGTCCCCGTGATGTAGGAAGAGGCCTCCGAGGCGAGAAAGACGACGATTCCGGCAATCTCGTGCAGCTCCCCCCAGCGCGCCATCGGGATGCGCGAGACGAAATCCTGGTACTTGACCGGATCATTGAGCAGTTGCCGGTTCATATCGGTCGCGAAGGGGCCCGGGCAGATCGAGTTGACCGTTACCCGCCGCGTGGCCCACTCGAGCGCAAGGGTTCGCGTCAATCCGCCGATCGCCGCCTTTGATGAGGCGTAGGGCGTCCGCCCGGCCATCGAGATGACCGAAAAGATCGATCCCAGGTTGATGACCCGCCCCCAGCCGCGTTCGATCATCCCCATTCCAAAGGCCCGTGAACAGAGGAACGGCCCCTTGACATTGGCGTCGATCACCGCATCCCAGTCGCTCTCCTGCAAATCCTGGATTGCCCCGCGAATGTTGATGCCGGCATTGTTGACCAGGATGTCGATCGTCCCGAACCCGGACTCGATCTCGCCGCGCAGTCGCTCGATGTCGCTGGCAATCGTCATATCGGCCTGGAAGGCCGCCGTGCGCCGCCCGGTCTGCGCGGCAATCTCGGCGGCCGCCGACTGACAGTCGGCCAGCGTCCGGCTGGCGATGGCGACATCCGCTCCGGCTTCGGCGAGCGCCGCGGCCATGACTCGGCCCAAACCCTTGCCGCCTCCGGTGACGAGGGCGCGGCGACCAGTGAGACGGAAGAGATCGATGATGTTTCTCTCGGTATTGTCAGCTAGTTTCATTATCTTTTGACTCTCATACTTTCAGGATGTGACGAGCATACTCCGAGCAGCGGCGTAGATTCTCATTCTCGACGAGCAGCGCCTTCTCGGGCGTCAGTTGGGAGATGTGCGGCAATGGCGGCGATGAGGCCCGTGAAAGGACTCCCCGCTCGAAACGGGCGATGCGCGCCTGATCACGCTCCGGGTAGGTGGCCCAGTACCGATCGGTCTTGTAGGGCACCCTGAGCGGGTCACGGGTGATCATCTCGAGCACAATCGGCAGCTCCCGGTCCACTCTTCTGAGCAGCCGGACGATCTCCCGCAGCGGCGTTATCCCTTCACCCAGCACCACCTCTGACAATTCGAAGCCGTCTTCACTGGGACGGACGGCCATATCCTTCAGATGGGTGGTCACCGCATACGGGGCCAGTTTTTTGACCACTTCGAGGGAGTCTTCGAGCAGCGCGAGATTGTTGCCAAAGTCGACGCAGGCGCCCAGCCACGGACTGCTGATGCTCTTCAGAATCTCAACCTGCTCGTCGGCCAGCCAGTCCTTGTGGTTCTCGACCCCGACCCGCAGGCGGTGGCGTCGCAGCATCGGCTCAGACTCTCGCAGCACCCGCTTCCAGTGGCTCGCAAACTCCTGCCAGCTCTTCATCTCCTGGAATGTCTCATAACGCCGCCCACCCAGGCAGGCGACCCGCAGGCACCGCACGCCAAGCTCCTTGGCCACCCTGGCCACCGGCGCAAATGACTCTTCACTCTCGAGCAGCCGGGCGCTCACGCCAAGCTCGAGCCCCATCTCCCGCTCCTCGAGCAGTCGCCGCACCGTTTTCAGGTAGTCCTGATCGGTTGCCCCCAGCTGCTCATAGCCCATCTGGACGATCCCGGCGCCATGGCTGTGACAAAGTTCGATGAACTCCTCCGCCCCGACCAATGGACGTTTGCTCGGAGTGCGCTGCCGGGCGAGTGACGTCCGCACCGGAATCGAGGTCCAGGCGATTCCATATCCCTTCGCCCGGGCCCTGACCACCGGCTCGCTGCGCGCTCCATGGAGGGGCAAGGCCAGACCTGCTGCTGACAGGCAGATGAAGTTTCGGCGATCCATTCTATCCTCGCTGTGATATCGACGGCACGTTTATCTTTCAGATTTGAAGAGTGACCAGCCACTGCGCCGCTCTTCTCTGCATAAGTTACCGGAGATTGAAACCTAAATTGATCCGCTTGGCAAAGGCTGGAACGACCTCGGCAATCTTTTCTTCGATCGATTCAGTTCACGATGTTGCGGCAGGTTCTGGTAAAAGATGTTACCCTGTGGGTGTTGATAACCAGTCGACGATCTCCGGTCGTTCAGGGGGCGCCGACTATTCGATAACTTGATGGAAGAGCTATGAAAACCCTGACAAAAGACGAGCTTTATCATCGGTGTGATCCCGATCAGTTTACCTTCAAGACAACGGCCGATCTCGACGAGATCAGCGAGATGGTCGGACAGGCGAGAGCGGTTGAAGCGGTCCTCTTTGGGATCGGGATTCGGCGGGAAGGCTACAATCTCTTTGCCCTCGGCCCCTCCGGCACCGGCAAGCATACGCTGGTTCGTGGTTTTATCGCTGAGCAGGCGTCGCGTGAAGCGACCCCCTCTGACTGGTGCTACATCAACAACTTCGAGCAATCGACCAAGCCGTTGCTGCTCCAGCTACCACCGGGGCGCGGGCGTGAGCTACAGGGAGACGTCGATCGATTGATCGACGAGCTGCGTTCGGCGCTCCCGGCGGCCTTCGAGACGGAGAGTTTCCGAACCCGTCGGCAGGCGATCGATGAAGAGATCGCGGAACGCCACGAGGCGGCATTCCGCACGCTGGGCGAGGAGGCGCAGGGGAAGGGGGTCGCCCTGCTCCATACTCCGACCGGGTTCGTCCTCGCCCCGGTCGACAAAGATGAGGTGCTCACTCCGGAGCAGTTCGAGAAGCTGCCGCCGGAGCAGCAGAAGCAGATCACGACGATCATCGCTGAGCTTCAGGACAAATTGCAGGCGATCATCCGCCAGAGTCCGCAATGGCGGCGTGAAGGGCACGAGAAGATCAAGCAGCTCAATCGCGAGGTGACGAGCTTTGAAGTTGGTCATCTCATCGATGAGTTGCGCGCGAAGTATGCGAGTCTGCCCGAGGTGGTCACCTACCTCAACGCCATCCAGCAGGATGTGATCGACAATGTCGATGACTTCATCAAGCCGCCTGAACCGACCCTGGCCGCCCTCATGGGCGGCTCGCCGGCAGCCAACGGCAAGGGAGCGTTCGCGTTTCGGCGCTACAAGGTCAATCTCCTCGTCGCACACGAGGAGAAGAGCGGGGCGCCGGTCGTCTATGAGGATCATCCGACCTTTCCCAACCTGATCGGGCAGGTCGAATATCTCTCCCATCTCGGGGCCATGATGACCGACTTCAACCTGATCAGGCCCGGGGCATTGCAGCGCGCCAATGGCGGGTACCTGCTGCTCGACGCGCATAAAGT
>JBEAVZ010000548.1:0-19621 GCA_041160645.1 Acidobacteriota bacterium | reverse complement strand
ATATTGATCTGCGTTCCCGGGACGGCCGACGTCTCGGCGAACCGCTGGTTGGCGACCGGATTCCCACGGGTGACCCCTGGCGTCAGGGCGGCCAGGTCGAGGTAGTTTCGCCCGTTCAACGGCAGGGCATCGATCTCGCGCGGCAGAATGGTCTCGGCGACCTGCGTCCGGACCACTTCGACGACCGGCGGCTCCGAAACTATCTCGACGCCCCCCGCAACACTGGCGACCGGCAGATTGATCGTCAAACTGAGCGACTGCCCGACGCTCAGGGTCAGTGTCTGCTCCCGTGTCGCAAAACCATCCGCCTTGATCACCAGATTATAGTTTCCAACCGGAAGATATGAAAACCTGAAGCGACCCTGCTCATCGGTCTGACTGACCAGACGCTGATTCCGCTCGACCGCCGTGATGCTTACCGAAGCGCCGCTGACCGTCGCCCCATTGTTATCCTCGACGAAGCCGCTCAGCATCGCCGTGCTGATCGATTGCTGCGCCCGAACTTTACCTTCCAGTCCAACCAGACTGATAAAAAATGTTATGACCACCACGAGCGCACCGCTCGTGATCCGATTAAATCTCTTCCGCATGGGATAGACTCCCTCCTGATCAGATATAAATAGAGCGCGGGATCACGACCGGCGCAGACAAAATTGCCCGGCGAGACCCAGTGGGCCCAGTTAGTTCTTTATTGACGTTGGGATCAGGATTGGGAGGGCGGAGAGCGGGGAGGTGGGCCAGCGCCAAGAAGGGGATGCCGGCTTACTCTAAAATTGTCGAGGAGGATCGTCTCTTGCTGGTCGGCGTGGAGGACAAAGGATGCCGGGACCGCTTGCTGAAGATGGCCGCGTCCGGTATCGATGCGGCTCGAACATGTTCCCCGACACGGTGTCGAAAATTGGCTGCTTCGCGTCAGCGAGGACTCGGATGAACCCGTCTCACCGGATGGATGCATCTGGCACGAATCACGGTCATCTTCCGTGCAGCAGACCATTCCACAGTCCGGGGAGTCGAGCAGTCCCCGCGCCAGCGGATCGGCCAGCCACCCAGCGAGAATCAGCATCAGCGCCGCCAGTGGCTTCAGTCTCCAAACCAATTTATGTGTGGGCGCAATCTTCAGATGCAGTTACTCGACGGGGGACCTGGTTGCCGCGGACACGCGTCCAGCCAGGGTTAGGAAACAGATTGTCAGTAAGCATTTGTACCAGTTGTGGCGGGCGACCAGTTCGGGATGAACAAATGAAGTGATAACAGAAAGAACAAGTAACGGGGATTGTTTTATACCTCAGGCATAGTCGCCGCGGCAACCTGATCAGCGGGTTCTGACGAGATGTCATATATTTTATCGCCCCAAATTGTATCTGGAATGCCAAACCGGGTGGCGCGAATGACGACTCGATGGCTGGTATTACGCAACTTTTCGTCTGTTCTGACGTGGATTTAACACGACCAACGTATACTCGCCTCCGTAATCTATCCTGGCTGGAGTTGATTGTCGCCGTGCTTGAATTGCGGGTGATCGATTGACGAGGCTGATCGGCGGCGCGGTTCGGAGAGTTGCCGCAGCTGCCCGGCAGAGGCAGTAGTCTGGTTTAATGTTGTTCGAATGGAAAGATAGGAGAAGATATGGGTTTGGGCGTAAGCTTCACAAGACGTTTGATGCGCGGGGCAGGGCTGGTGGTAATGTTCTGCCTTCTGGCCGGACTTCAGGTCCAGGCGCAGTTTGAGACGGCGGCGGTGCTGGGAACCGTGCGTGATCAGGCGGGAGCAGTGCTCCAGGGCGCCCGCGTCACGCTGCGCAACACGGCCACCGGAATTACGGCGACGGCGACGACCGACGCCAATGGCGACTACTCGTTCCCCTCGGTCAAGATCGGCATCTACCGTGTCTCGGCGGAGCTGCAGGGGTTCTCGATCGGCGCCGTCGACCAGGTCAATGTGACCGTCGAGGCCCGGCAGCGGGTCGATATCACCCTCCAGGTGGGGGCGACGACCGAGATCGTCACGGTGACCGGACAGGCCCCCCTGCTCGAGACGGAGTCGAGTTCGAAGGGGCAGGTGATCGGCGAGAAGCAGATGATCAATCTGCCGATACTTGGTCGCACCTACTCATCCCTGGCGCTGCTGACTCCGGGCGTTCGCCAGTCGCAGTCGGGGAACCAGGGCGACATCTCCTTCCGGCGTGAAGGCGCTTACAACGTCAACGGACTGCGGAGCGTCTATAACAACTTTCTGCTCGACGGCATCGACAACAACTTCTATGGGACGACCAACCAGGGATTCTCGAACCAGGCGATTCAGCCCTCACCAGACTTTGTCGCCGAGTTCAGAATGTCGGTCAACACCTACAGCGCCGAATATGGACGGACGACCGGGGCAGTCATGAATGTCTCGACCCGCAGCGGGACGAACGAGTTTCACGGACGACTCTGGAACTATCTGCAGAACACGGCGCTCAATGCCACCGGTTTCTTCCGGCCGGTCGACGGGCGCAAGCCCCAGGTCAATCGGAACCAGTTTGGCTTCGTCATTGGCGGACCGGTCATTCGCGACCGGACCTTCTTCATGCTCGACTACGAGGGTTCACGCTGGATCCAGAGTCCATTTGGACTGGCCTCGCTGCCAACGCTCGACCAGCGGCGGGGCGTCCTGACGACCGATGTGCGCGTCCCCTACGATTTCGTCGACGACACCGGCCGGACGATCACCGCCGGCACGGTGATCGCGGCTGGTCAGCCAGTGCCGATGACGAGGTTTGCGCGCACCGTCCTTGCCAACCTGCCGGCGCCAAACCGCGCCGGTGGCGGAGCCTTTGGCGTCGCCAACAACTTTGGCGGGTTTGTCCGCAACCGCCTCTTCGAGGACAAGGGCGACCTGCGCCTTGATCACACCTTCAGCGACAAGCTCAACGGTTTTGCCCGCTACAGCCATCGCCGCCAGTCGATTCAGCAGCCGGGTCTGGTGACCGGCCTGTCGGGCGGCAATGCCATCGGCAACCTCGCGACCTACAACCAGCAGGCGGTGGGTGGCCTGACCTGGACCGTCAATCAGAACACGATCCTCGACTATCGGTTTGCGCTGACCCGGCTCGGAATGGATCGGCGCCCGGCGCTCGTCGGCGGACCGAGCATGCGGGACCTCTTTGGAATCACCGGGCTACCCGAAGGGGTTGGCGTCCGCGGCGGCATCACGCCGCAGGACATCGGTGGACTTGGAACGCGCATCGGTCGCCAGTCGACCAATCCACAGTCGCAGTTTCCGACGACGATCAACTCACGTCTCAATATGACCTTTCTCGCCGGGCGTCACAGCCTCAAGACCGGTTATGAGTATGCCGCGCTCAATCAGCAGGTCGATGATACCAATCCGCTCTATGGCATCGACAATTACGGCGGCGGCTTCAGCCGTCCCACGGCGACCGTCGCCACCAACTACCTTCACAATCTGGCCGACTTCTTCTTTGGCGCCCGCAACAACTACCAGCTGGCGACCCAGGCGGTGGCCAGAATGCGCCAGCGCTTCCACTACTGGTATCTCCAGGATGACTTCAAGGTCAACCAGCGCCTGACGCTCAATCTCGGTCTGCGTTACGAGCTGGTGACCCCGGTCTATGACGCTGATAATCGGCTCGCCAACTTCGACCCGGCCAGCAAATCGGTCGTCCTCGCCGGCTCCGGCTCGGTCGCCGCGCGATCCTTGCGCAATCTCGACAAGAACAACTTTGTCCCGCGGCTTGGTCTGGCCTACCGTTTGTCTGACAACATGGTCGTGCGGGCCGGCTATGCGCTCGGCTACAACTACTGGAACCGCATGGCGAGCGCCGAACTGATGAACACCAACGCGCCCTTCGTCACCCGCGCTTCGGTGCAGAACACCGCGGCCACGATTGGCAATCTCTGCACCGGCAACAACTTTGCCGGCTGCTTCCGGCGCACCCAGGATGGTTACCCGACCAACCTGCTCACCAGTCCGGGCAGTGTGATCCTCTACATGCCAAAGGATCTGCCGTGGAGCTATGTGCAGAACTGGCACCTGACCATTCAGCGCCAGTTGACAAGGAACACGCTGATCGATGTCGCCTATGTCGGAAATCGCGGCGTCGATCTGCCGATTCTGGCCGACTACAATCAGGCCCGTCCGCTGACGGCCGCCGAGCTGGCGCTGCCGGCGGCGCAGCGTCCGTCACTGCTCGACCGCCGACCGATCCAGAGCGTCAACATTCCCGGAAACGGGGCAGTCCGGGTCGGCAACATCACCGCGGTGCTGGCCGATGGCTTCTCGAGCTACAACGGCCTGCAGGTCAAGGTCGAGCATCGCGCCAACTCCCTGCTGCTGCTCAACTCCTTCACCTACTCCAAGGCGATCGACAACTCTTCGCAGGTTCTCGAGGTGAGCAATGGCGGTTCGCCCAATCCGCAGAACCTGCTCGATCCGCGCAACGACAAGGGGCCGTCCAGTTTCGACCAGCGCTTCAACAACACGACGAGCGTTGTCTGGGAGATGCCGATTGGAAAGGGACGCGCCTTTGGCGGATCGATGCCGGCGGCGCTCGACGCCGTCATTGGCGGCTGGGTTCTCAGCAGCACGGTCTCGCTCCAGAGCGGTCAGCCGCTCAATCTTCGCTACGCCGATTTCGACCAGCGGCTCTCCGACGGGCAGCCGGACTTTCTCGGCGGAGTGGCGCTGCGCCCCAATGTTGGCAGCGGCGCGGTGCGTTCGACCGCGGCGCAGCGCAAGGCCCTCGGACTGCAGGAGTTTGAGTACTACTTTGACCGCACCAATATCACCATTCCAACGGCCGACCGACCCTTTGGCAATCTTGGCCGCAACGCCGTCTATGGCTTCCCCTTCTACCAGGTGGACCTCGGAGTGCAGAAGAACTTTGACCTCCGCTTCATCAACGAGGAGGCGCGACTCGAGTTCCGGACAGAGTTCTTCAATCTCTTCAACCGGACCAACTTCAGTGCGCCGAACACCGATGCCCGCAGCGCGGCCTTTGGCCGGGTGGCGAGCACTTTCGATCCGCGCATCGTCCAGTTTGCCCTGAAGCTCCATTTCTAAAACGGGCATAACATGACGATCAATGCCGGCCGGAATGGGGATCCCCGTTCCGGCCGGCGTTCATGATGGACTCGATCGTTGCTCTTTCGTCAATCTAACTTGCTGGCACAAGGGCTGATTTGTTGGCACACGGACCGGGGAGCGGTTTTCAAAGAGTGCCCGGGGAAGATTATGCTGGTGCCGTGGGACGATCTTCTCGTCGATAGACTTTGATGTGAGGTGGCATAGGTGATGAATACTTCGAGAAAGAACAAAAAGATAAGGCAGATTACGGTCATGGTTGCGTCGCTGCTGATCGGCGGAGTGGTCGGGTGGGTGGGCATCACTCTCGCCGTCCGGATTCCCATCATCAGACAGATTCTCGATCAGATGGCTGGAGCGCTTGGCCCGTTCGATCTGCTGCTGACACTTCCGATCTTTGTGCTGGTCATCTTCGTTCATGAGCTGGGCCACCTCGCCGGTGGCCTGCCCCAGCGCATGAGATTTCTCCTGCTCATCGTCGGACCATTTCAGTGGACACGAAGTACAACCGGCGTCAGGTTTGCCTGGAACCTCAATCCAAACCTGATGGGCGGCGTGGCGGCCGCGATCCCGGATCGCCAGCGACCAGTTCTGCCCCAGATGCTCGGACTCGTCATCGGCGGCCCGCTCGCCAGTCTTCTCTTGGCGGCCGGATCGCTGGCTCTCGCCGGACAGTTTGATGGCCGGCTGGCGGCGCAGCTCAACCTGACCGGCCTGATGTCGCTGCTCATCTTTCTCGCCACGGCGACCCCCTTTCGCGCCGGGGGCATGCAGAGTGATGGCTGGCAGTTGATCGAGCTGCTGCGTGGCGGTCAGGCCGTTCTCGAGCGCCAGCTGATCCTCGAGGTCATGGGGAACAGCCTCGCTGGCGTCCGTCCGCGCGACTGGGATCCCGGGGCAATCGGCCAGCTCGAGAATCTCGAGAGCGACGAACCGCTGCGCAAGATTGCCGCCCGACTCCAGGCCTTCTACTACTATTGGGATCGTGGAGAGATGGGCCAGGTCCGGCCCCTTGCCCACTGGCTCGCCGACCATGTCGATCAGTATCTGGATGGCTTCCGCCAGGCAATCCACCTGGATCTGGCTGTCTTCGCTCTCGACCCCACTCGGGAAGCCGACCCTGACCCCGGAATCTCTGCCGCGACCCACACAGCGGCGGCCTCCGGAGGCGTGGTCGATCCGGCCCGCCGCCAGCTCCTGGCCGCCATCCAGGCTTGTCACGACCACCGATTCGAAGAAGCCCGTCTGGCGATCAGCGAAGCCCGGCGTCTCCTCGCGCGTGGCATGGATCCCGGAGTCAATCACTTCACGGCCGATCAGCTCGACCGGCTTGCGGCGTGGCTTGAAGAGCCGCAACTGGATGATCGCCCCAGGTGATAGCGGCGGCTCGCCCCGTCGCTACCTCAGACAAAATGGACCGGCCCCGGTGATGATGGCTGCATCCCCGGGGCCGGTCCTGATTTAATCGATCTCCGCTTATTCGTATTCAGTGACCGATTTCTGGAAGGTATAGCGCAGTGTGGCTGGATCGATCGTCGAGCCAATCTGTTGCCGGGTGATGGAGGTCAGTTCACGTCGCGCCAGCGCGTCACACTCGAACTTGGCGTCGGCGGTTGTCATGTGGAGTGGCGGCGATTTCTGGGTCCAGGCGGATGGTCCGCGAAGGTAACCAACGATGCCCATCTCCTGCGCCACCTTGCAGAAGCGGATCGCATCGACGACGATCCCCCCGCTGTTCGGACTGTCCTGAACCGACAACCGCGCCGTCAGCTCATAGCGCGCCCCGGCAAATCCGAAGGCGACGATATCGATGTTACAGATCTTGTTGTCGGTTCCCTGATAGATCCCTCCCGGCCGCTGTATCACGGTCAGTGATGGACCCGCAAACATCGTCTTCCCGGCCAGATCCTTGTTCCGGACCAGCGACTGTCCGCTCAGGACATTCTCCTTTGAAATGTGCTTATTGTGGAGCCGTGCCTTCTCGGCCATATTGAGGAAGTCGGTGTTGGCCGAGCGGCCATTAATGATATGTTCTTCCCCCTGCGTCGAGCCGGCCGCCATATTCATCTGGATATGCTGGGTGACCTCAAGACCCGAATCCATGAGACTTCCCTGGAGAACCTCCGACAAGCGACTGGCTCCATAGCTTGAGCGCATGTCACTGCCGACGATTGTCACCCGCCGGTCGATCGCTTTCGCTTCGAGCTGCCGTGCCGCCTCGGTCGAGATGTAGGTTGGCATACAGTTGATGATGTGAATGCCGGCCTCGATCGCATTCTCGATGTACCAGGCTGAAGCCTCCTCGGCCCCGACGGGCATATAGTTGAGCAGAATGTCGACCTCGCTGGCGACCAGCAGCTGACGGAACTCTTCACCGGTCAGTTCCGGCGAGGAGGAGTCCGCAAGAAAAGTGATCGACTGGTCAAGGTTGCGCATGTGCGGGGCGATGCCGTCAAGGATCGGTCCCTTGTAGACTCTCGCCTCCGGATTAATGACGCCGATAAAGTCGTCATCCGGGATAACACGCATATTGCAGTTTGGTGGGGAGTAGATTGCTTCGCTGAGGCGGCGCCCAACTTTGCGGGAATCGATATCGAACCCGATGACGAACTCGATATCACTCAGTCGGTACCCGCCGATGTCAGGATACATCAGACCGACTAGCTCATTCTGGTTTCGAGAGTAGTATTCCACTCCCTGGATCAGCGCTGACGCGCAAGATCCGACTCCGGCGATGGCGACTTTGATTCGCTTATTCACAAAAGATCCTTTCGTTATTTCAGTTTATCGACATTGGCTCCAGGTGCAGAGAGTAGGTCGAAAAGTGAATGCTGTTGGATTGAAGACGGCTCTTTGACCGTCACTTGAAGGCGACTTGGATGTCAGGTGATGTTGGCTGCGGCAGTGACCTCCTTTCCGGTCCGGGACCGGGTTAGTTGCTACGGCTCTATTCGGACATGGAAAGACGAAAAAGGAAAGGCGTGAGTTGGTCTGACTCGGTTGCGGCAAATGTTAACTGGTCGAATCGTTTGCCTCGTCGATCAGCGAGGATGAACTGCGGCGAGCAATTCTGGCAGATCAGCCACTGAGGCGATCAGGTAGTGGTGCGGATAGATCTCGAGCTCTTCCCGCGTGCTCGATCCATCCAGAACGCCAATAACCAGACCACAGCCGGCATGGTAGCCTTCGCGCAGATCGGCTGGCGCATCGCCGATCTTGATCACCCGTTGCGGATCGGTGAGGCCGAAGCGATCCATTAATTTGGCGATCATGAAAGGATATGGTCGACCACGTTCAACCTCATCGCTGGTGACTGATGCGTCGATCAGTCGATTCCGTTCCCAGCCGAGGCGGTCGATCAGCACCTGCGCGATGGCACGATTGAAGCCCGTATTGAGCGCCACGCTGATGTGGTGATTGTGGAGCCATTCGAAGGTCGCACTGGTCCCCGCGAACTCGGCCACCGTTGGATCGGCGGTATAAAAATTGATAAGGTGGCTGACAAAGCGCGCGTGGAGCGATGAAAGCTCCGGCAGCAGCGACTCAGCGTGCGGGGAGCGCTCGATGAGCAGTCGCAGCGCTTCTCTTTTGTCGGTTCCCTTGACCGCGTGAAGCGCTTCCGGACTCACGGTCACTCCGTACTCACGCAGGGTATCGGTGAGAGCGCGGTAGACCGCCCCACCCTCGGCGACGGTCGTTCCCGCCATATCGAAGACTGCCAGATCAAATTCCATCTTCATCCTCCCCAAGCATTTCTCTGACCAGCCGTTCAGCGATTCCGAATGACATGGTCATACCGCGTCCGCTTGGACTGCCAACCAGGAGAACTCCATTCGCCGGCTGTCCAGTCCAGCAGAGTTCAGCGTGATGAGCGGCATAGATCCCGTTCCAACGTTCGACGATCCGCATCTCCGGCAGTTTCAGAAAGGTGGCCAGATAGTCGAGGATCAATTGATTAATCTCTTCCTTGTCGAAAGGAGTGATCGCGTCGTCGTATTCGTGGGAATCACCGATCGTTACTTCGCCCCCGGCATGCTGTGAAGCCATGACGTGGATGCCATAACGGACGTAATCCGGCAGCTCGCGGGCAAAACGATCGCGTAGCTTCGGGAGGCTTGGACAATCCTGAAAGTTTCGATAGTGACAGAGGGTCAGTCCGGCGGCAAGCATCGGGCCAAGCGTCAAGTCATGGCCATAGCTCTGGGTCCGCATCATCTGCAGTTTGACCCGGTAGAGACCGCTCGCGGCAAACGCCGCGGGATAGAGGGTCTGAAAGTCTTCACCTGAGCAGACATAGAGCTGCCCGGCCTGCCACTCCTGCCCGCCGGCTTTGATCGTTGGGTGGTCATAAGAGGTGACCGTAGTGTTGAATTCGAACCTGACTCCATAGTTTTCTCGCAGCCAGTCAGGGAGGCTCGTTGTCACTTCGCGTGGGTCGATACAGATCTCGGTCGGTGACCAGAGTCCGCCGCGGAGCCGACGCGGATTGACGTGGGGGGCGCGTGCCGTCACCTCGAATGGCGAGAGCCAGGAACATTCGTAACCGCCCTCCGCTGCGCTCTCCATAAACTCGGCGAGGACGGCTTCCTCGTCTTCGTGATAGGCAAGGTGGAGAGAACCGGTGAACCGATGCCAGAGATTGCTCTCCGAGAGCACCTTTGACCAGATCGCCCGGCTCTCCATGGCCACCTGGCGGGGCCGTCCAGCCGGCTGTCCAATCGGCCAGAGCATGCCAAAATTGCGGACCGAGGCCCCCTGGGCCTGGCGGTGTCTTTCAAAGACGACAACCTTACGTCCGCGTCGCGCGAGGGCATAGGCGTGGGCGAGTCCCATAATTCCCGCCCCAACGATTGCGTCATCAAACCTTTCCGACATACTGATCTCCTCATAAGTATCAAGCCGGCGATTTTTCAGTCATTCCATTGTCAATCAAATGTCTGGTGCGTCGGGCAAAGTAGATCGAGCATCCCGCGAGCAGAATGCTTGCCCCGATGACGACAACGGTGGCCAGAGTCAAAAAGAACTGGTTGAAATTATCATTTCCACGCAATGTCTCGCGCGCCATCATCAGCCCGACATATCCCAGGTACCCGACCGAGTCGGCCAGATACATCAGGTAGCCAAGATTGCCACGATCGGCGGTCATGGCGATCAATCGCTCGAGGATGGTGGTGTGGACAGCGACATAGGGCAGATAGAGTCCGAGTCCCAGCAGAACCATGAGGGTGAATCCATCAACAACCTGCATCTGCCAGCCGATAAGGCCCACGCCAGCGAGAAGAAAGCCACCAAAAGCGACGGCTAATGCCGTGAAGAAGGCGCGACGATTGTTATGGATCAGAACGGCAAATCCATTGGCAATAACCACTCCGATCATAACGATCAATTCAGATTTGGTGAAGATCTGGGGTTGGCTATGGTAGCCGAGCCCACGCCAGATCTCCGGTGCAAAGTCGGCCCGGAGACCCCGGAGGATCGTCAGGAGGAGGTATGCGCCAAAAAGAAGGATCAGTCCGGTCGCATAGCTTCGAAACAGCCGGCGTCTTTCGTGGGCAAGGAGGGGTGGTCTCTCACGGCGCAACTCGACATCCAGTCGCGTCGGTGGCGGAATGCGGGTCAGCAGCCAGGTGAAGAAGAGAAGGGGCGGCGTGAAGAGTAGCCCCGCCGCAAAGGGCATCCAGAATTCGTTTACGCCTATCCCGAGCAGCCAGGATCCAGCCGACTTGCTTACACCATCAGCAACGATAAAACTGGCGCAGAGACCGGCGGTCAGCGCTTCAGTCATTCGCCGTCCTTCGAGAAACCCAAGCACCAGTCCGAAGACCATGCCTAGTGGCAGGCCATTCAGGAAGAGGAAAAGCAGATTCCAGGGCGGCGGAGTAAGGGCGTGAAACAGGAGCGTCAGTGCGGCGAGACCAATCAGGATGAGGATCATCCTTCCGCGACGTTCTGGTTTGACACTGGAGATGATCACGACTCCGAGGAATTTGGAGATGGTGTAACCGATGACCTGGGCAGTGATGGCGATCGATTTATAGCCCAGTCCCCAGACGACCAGATCCTCATAACCGGCAGCAGTAAATGGTTTCCGAAAGCCGTACATGCAGAAGTAGGCCCCAAAGCCAGCGGTGATCGCCAGAAACGTTGAAGTGAGCGTCGACGTTCGACCCTCTGCGGCTTTGACCACCCCGTTGTTCATTGGCTGTCCCCCTCGCCCATTGACTTGGATGGGTCGAGAAGAAGCGCGACGAGCAGGGACCGAAAGCTCTCCAGTGAGGGGGTCGACACCTGAATCATCTTGGCGGCGTCATCATAACGTCGCAATCTAACGGCAGATTGGAAGAAAGGATAGTTCTCGAAGCTCCGTGCCTCGGCGGAGGTCATTGGACCACCTTGCAGGCTAAGGCTGAGTTGCGAGGCTGCCGAGAGTCCCTCCAGGTAGCCTGGTTCGGCCTGGCAGAGATATCGCTTCGCGGCGACGTGGAGCCGAACCGGCTCACTGACCGTCGCCGGAAAGTGGGCGGAGAGCAGCTCGGCGCCGATCATTTCGTGAACCGCATCGATCCCCTCGTCCGCAATCTCCTCACCGAGATCGTGCAGAAGATGGCCACAGTCGTGGAGCAGGGCCGCCGCAATGAGCGGCGCCTCCTCGCCATGCTCGCGGGCCAGGAGGGCCGTCTGCAGGGCGTGTTCGAGCTCGGTCACCTCTTCACCGTAACTGCGGTGGCCAAATTGCCGGTATCGTTCGAAGAGTTCGTCAATGATCTTTCTATTCATAGCTGAGTGCCTCGATGGCGTCGATTCGGGCCGCCCGCCAGGCTGGATAGAGCGCTCCGCCAACCCCGCTCAGGACTCCTCCCGCCATGGCGTATCCGACGTAGTCTGCCTCCCACGAGATGGTCATGCCGAAATTGCTGATCAGCAGTTGCCTGATCAGCAGGGATGTGAGGACCCCGCCAGCAATGCCCAGACTGCAGATGAGCAGTGATTCCTTGAGGAAGATGGTGATAATGTATGCCTTTGACGCTCCCAGCGACTTGAGGATGCCAATCTGGCGTGTTCGTTCAGTCACCGTGGTAAACATCGTCAACGAGATGACGAGCAGGCTGATGACCGCCGAGAGCCCGGTGACGAGGTTGAGGAAGAGGTTGAGGCTGCCATAGCCGCTCGCCAGGAGAGAGGGCAGATCACGGGTAAAGATGACGCGAAAGTCCGGATTCTCAGCGACAAGACGATGGGCAAAGGCATCCTGCCGCGAGGGATCGTGCAGTTTGACAAGGATCATCGAACAGAGATCGGTTCGTCCCAGCTCATCCTGCAATGTTTTGAGCGGAACCATCATTCTCGATCCGGTCTCGGGCTCATAGATTCCACTGACCGTAAACGGGCGATCGAAGATGTTGATCTGGTCGCCTGGTCGGGTCCGGTGATCGCGAGCGTATCTGACATCGACGATGACGTGATCTCCACCTTCAGGCAGCGCTTCCCCAGCGACGATCCGCAGATTGGTTGCCGCGACGAACTCATTGAATCGAACCCCGTCAAGCTGTCGTAACCCCAGTCCGCTCTCTCCCTTCATCTCGAGATATTGCCCGATCGCGGTCGCCGCCCGGACACCATCAACTCCGCGCAATCGCTCGAGGGTCGCGACGGGAAGCGTCATGGGAAGCGAACTGAGCGAGATTCCGATCTGGTCGCGCCGTCCGATCATCAGTTCAACCCCGGTGTTGGTATCCCGCTCGCCGCGATCGCGCAGCATTCCGCGCACCAGGCCGACTGTCAGCACGACGAGCACCACTCCCAGAGCCACACCAGTGATACTGGCGAAGGTGCGCCCGGGGTGATGGAGTAGATTGGCCGTGAGCATTGAGTTCAAGGTCTTTCTCCTCTGCAACCCAGGGTGCAGCCCGGGCGGGAATGAAAAGTCTCCTGAGCCAGGCTGGGAGTGGCGGATCGACCCGGGCCCGACCGCCCGGCGAAGTCGCGCCAGAGCTGTTCATAACGTTGCAGATGGAGCCGGGCGATCACCGGCCAGCGATACCTGCCTGCGGTCTGACGAGCCTCAGCGATCCGTCGTCCTCGTTCCTCCGGATTGGCGAAGAGAGATCTGATCGTCGCCGCGAAGTCACTTGCGTCAGGCTCGCAGAGCCAGGCGTTCTCTGTGTTGGCATAGGTGATGATTCCCCCTGCGCGGGGGGCGACCAGCGGAACCCCGGCCGCCATAGCCTCCAGTGGCGCAATGCCAAATGGCTCGCGTGGGTTGGGATGGATAAAGGCATCGCCACTGGCGAGCAGGCGGGCCAGCTCCTGTCGGTCGGTCAGATGGCCGAGAAGGTGGATCCTGCCGGCGACTCGCCGCCGGCACTCATCACGCAGCCAACCTTCGAGCGGGCCGGCGCCGGCGATCAGCAGATGAAACTCCTCGTTACCTTCATCCTGCAGTCTCTCCATCACTTCGATCAGCAGACCGACATTTTTCTCCGGCGAAAGGCGTCCAATATAGATCAGTAGCCTGGCGGCGCGTCCACCGCCAATCTGCACGAGCATCCTCTTTCGCCACCCTGTATCCGATCCCGCGGCAAGGAGATGGTCGAGATCGACCCCCATGGGAATCACCTCCACCGGACGACGGTGATGGTCGACGACAGCGGTCTCCAGCTCGGCAGCGGTGTAGGTCGAGTTGGCGAGATGCTGATCGAAGAGCGGCAGGTAGAGGTGGCCCAGATAGAGTCGGGAGAGAGCCTGCCCAACCCGGCCGGTTGTGAGAAAGGCCCGCACGTTATCATCCATTCTTTCGTGGCTTGTGCCGACCAGCAGCGGTCGGTCGAGCCCTTTGATCAATCCGCGCCTGATCAGTCCAGCCAGCCAGCAGAGCGTATACTTGTCACCAATCTCGATCAGATCCGGCTTCTCTTCGACTAGCAGCTTGCGTAGTCGACTGTCTTTGTCAAAGAGATAACTGGTCGGCCAGATCAGCCGGTAGCGACGGTCGAAGAAAGGTGCACGTGGTGAAGCGACATAATGGACTTTCACAAAGTCGTTGATCTTTTCGGTTGCGTCACGTTCGGCTGAGGCGATGAGGACCATCTCGTGCCCGAGTTCTGGCGCCGCTTTGAAGAGAGCCTGGTAAAAGACGCCAATGCCTCCGGAAGCGCGGTGAAAGTGATTGGTCAGGTGAAGAGTCTTCACGAGCGGACTCCCGGGAATCGCAGCAAAAAGAGGAGAAAGTCGACCACCAGGCGGGGCATCCGTCGCAGATCACTGCGCAACGGCTGCCGACCCGCGCCAACGATCAGGACTCCCCGTCGCATGACATACAGATTGAAGGTCGCCGAGAGCAGCGAAAGCAGAACCGAGGCGATCATCCCCGCCACGATCTTTGGCGTCCTTCCCCACCAGTGGAGGATAAATTCGAGCGAATGATTGAGCAGCGGCAGTATGATCGTGACGCAGAGGATGGCGTGCCAGAATGGCTCAACGCGCCGGAATGACTGGAGGATTGCTCCATAAAAGCCGGCCGTTACAATGTAGAAGGATGACTCGATGACCAACGCATCTGTCGCCGCGGCGACGCCCCCCCCCAGATTGGCGAAGAAGAAGATCGAGCCGCGAATCATTGCGCTTAGCAGGGCCGACTTCCAGTTCCATCCGCGCACCAGAGCTACCGGATGAATCAGCAGTGTGCGCAGCACTTCACCCACCCTCACCCGTGACTCATCAGCTTCTGCCATGATCTGACGCTCCCTTCGATAGTGACTCGTGGTAAGCTTCGATAAGCTCAGCGAAGATCGATTCCCAACTCATCTCCTCGGCAAAATGACGGGCCGACTGCGCCATCGCTAAACGTTGCCCGGGATCGTGATAGAGCCGGCTAATCAAGTGGGGCATGTCAGATAAATGGTTGGCGATGAATCCGCTCGCCCCGTCACGTACGATATATTTGGGTCCCCCCCCGCTGCTGACGATGGCCGGGACCCCGGAGGCGAGTGCTTCCAGAACGACATTTCCATATGTATCGGTGGTCGAGGGGAAGACGAAAAGATCAAGATTGGCATAGGTCCGCGCCAGGGCCTCCCCCTTCAGCACCCCGGTAAAGACGGCCTTCCTCATCGTCTGGCGAAGCCAGCCGAGCTCACTTCCGGTTCCGACGATCGTGAAGCGGATGCTCTGGCAACCTTGCCCCAGCAACTCACGTTCGATCTCGGCGAGAAAGCGCACATTCTTTTCGGCGGTCAGCCGGCCAACGTATCCAATGTTGAAGATCTCTTCCTGCCGATCACGTTTGGCCGGCGAGAAGAGGTTCGTATCGACTCCCCGCCGCATCAGCCGGGTTGGCCGCTGACACCTCTGACCAAGGAGACTGGCCAACTCGACATTTGGGGTGAGGAGAATCCGGCCGAGCCGGTGGAACCAGCCGAGGGGGATCAGGCAAGCCTCTTCGACCCGCGCGCCGACCCGGTCTGGCAGCGTCAGTCCTATTCCAGCGCCAAGGCTGGCCAGCCTTCTTCGCGCGTACTCGTGGACATTGGTGTGCCAGGAAGTAATGACCGGAATCCGCAGTCGTGAAGCAATGAGGGCACCCAGCAACCCAATGTCGCTGGGGCCGGTCAAATGGACCAGATCGGGCCTGAATCGCACAAGGGTTTCGACGACCCGCCGGGCGTGGCGCCACATCAGCAGATCGAACCGCAGGTCGGCATCAAGTCGGAATCCAACCCGTGATCGGTGCAGGAGCAGCCTTTGCAGGCTGCCTTCGGTCACCTCTCCGGTTCGTGGACCGGCGTGAATAACCAGAAATGGCTGGTCCTGTCGCTGCGCCTGGGCGGCCAGCTGCCGGCTTGTGTTCGCGACACCGTTTACCTCGAGGTATGAATCGGTGAAGAGGGCAATGCGCAGGTTAGCTCTCATACTCGAAACGTATCCGTTCAGGCGCGAGGGCCAAACGCAGGGCCGCCTTCAACTGTTTGCTCCCCAAACGTCGCAGCAACCAGAGCGAGGTCTGGACCCACCCAGGACCACCATTTGGCCAGTAATGTGACAATGGACGCGGCTCGTCAGCTTCTCCGCCGAGCGCAAAGAAGATTCGATCACTCCATAATTCTCGTCCCAGCCCGTGTCCTGGATAATGCCCAATCACTTCGGCAACTGTCTCAAAGACGCGCATAACCATCGACTCCTGGTATCCTGGCATAACCAGAATCTCGCTATATCCATCGTCACGGATCTCGGCAACCATTTCCGCGAAGCTGTGCGACCTGGTCAGGTTGAGGAGGGTGTTCGGCTGGCAACCATGTCGGTCCCCTCCCGAGACGACTGGCAACCCAATCTCTGCACCGAGGGCGATGGTCTCCTTGTTTTCGCGCCATTTCCGAAAACCATTGATCTCCAGCGCATGCAGCTGCCGACCGTGTTCGGCGATGAACTGCCGCAGGCAGCGCCGGTGCTCATCGCCGCCAATCAGTTCGATATCCCAGAAAGGGTGGTTGAGAACGATCAGTGTGCTCGGCGACTGGTTCAGCCAGTCGAGCAACTCGTCGAGGTTTCGGGCATCGGCGGCGCCCTTCGTATACTTCATCAATTCAGCCGTGATTCCGTTCGACTCTTCACGCGGCAGATTGTGAATTCCAAGATGGAAGAATCCACTTTCAAAGGGGACTGTCCACTCAAGAGAGATGGGATGCTGGTGAGGTGTATTGAGCACCTGCAACAGCAGCCCGGCTTCGATCTCGTCATGATCCGTAATTGAGACCATGGCCGGCAGACCGAGCTCCTTTTCGATCTGGAGGGTTTCGATCTCGATGACCTGACGAGGAGTGACCGGCGGCGTCCACCATGCCTGCCCGAAATCGAGCGGCCGACCATGGCTCTTCTGATATCGTTCGAGACCAGCCTCAAAGTAACTGGCGAGAAGCGGCACTCGTGTCGCGTAGTAGGGGATAAAGGAAAGAATCTCCTTTGAAAAATGGGTGTGGCAATGGAGAGAGGCGGCGGCCTGGCAGCCATCTGAAATCGGGTTCCGGCGGTCCAGATGAATCCTTGTTCGATCTCTCTTCAACATAAATTCTCCCGGTTAACTTTGTCGGTTACGGAGGATGAACATTTGCGAAGATTCAATATGAATTACTCATGTCAGGCTTTGCTTAAGGAAGGGATAAATTACCTTTAACCGAAAGATAAATCTGCGTCATGAAAAGTGCAGGAATGTGTAAGGTGAGTTATGGCTGCTCGATGGTGAATCACAGAATACAAGCCACTCACTGGATAAAAGAGAGGGCTCTGTTTTGACAGAGCCCTTGAAATGACAGCCACTGACTTAACTAGCTTAACCAACTGATGAGTACCGTATGGAAACATAGCCTCCTTGTCTTAAATCGACGTCATCCCTGTATCAACCTTTGGTTAATTGTTATTCGCGCTTACTTTGGTCGCGAGATATAACAAGAAGCTAAGATCCGCCTAACCTTCTTTGAAGATCAGGTTTGTATAAGCATCCTCGCATCAATATCGCAAGTCGAGGAGGCAACATGATCGCAACAACTGTCAGATCGAGCGCGCCATTGGTCACTTCGGGTCATCTCGAGGTGAGACTGGCCACCAGCTTCAGGGAGATCGACGAGGCACTGCGCTTGCGCTTTGAGGTCTTCAATCTTGAACTTAACGAGGGACTCCTCTCGTCTTATGATCGGGGCTATGATTCAGACCAGTATGATGCGTGGTGTGATCACCTTATCGTTCGTGATCTTCAACTCGGGCAGGTTGTCGGAACTTACCGACTGCTGCGACAGCAGACTGCGGCAAGACAGATTGGATTCTACTCAGAGAATGAATTCGATCTGACGATGCTGAAGAGGAGCGCCAGCGCCGCCGGTCTCGAACTGCTCGAACTTGGTCGTTCCTGTATTGCCCGGACACACCGCACCTACGCGACAATCAATCTGCTCTGGGGAGCGATCGCCCGTTACAGTCTTCAGAATGGTCTTGGTCTCCTCTTTGGATGTGGCAGTCTGCACGTCGCCGCGTCAACCGAAGTCAATCCGATCTACAACTACCTGCGCGAACGCCACCTTGCGCCGGTACATTACCGGGTCACTCCTGTCCCATCCTGCCGGATGTCGCTCGATTACCACCCGTCTGTTGCTGAAGATGATCGAACCGTTCAGCGTCGTCTTTCCCCAATTCTTCGTGGTTATCTCCGCACCGGAGCGATGATCTGTGGCGAGCCGGCCCTCGACCGTGAGTTTGGAACTGCCGACGTGTTGGTGCTGCTCGAGATGGATCGACTCGCCGGTCGTTACCGCCACCACTACGGAATCGAGGAATGAAATGAGAAAAAAGATCCGGCGCCTCCAGAGATTGCTCTACATTCTTCTGGTCTGCCTCCAATCACTGGTTGTGACTACTGGCAGGTTCTGCTGGCTGGCCTTTGCCCGGCGATCGGGAAAGTTGGATGACCGCCGTGGGGAGTTGACCGTCGCAGCCCATCAACGCCTGTCGCGTCGACTTCTGGCCATTCTTGGAATCACCGTGGTGGCAATGCCGGAACAGTCAGGGACAGTGGAGCGGGGGAACCGATTGCTCGTCAGCAACCATCTCAGCTATCTCGATGTGCTGGTCATCAGTTCAGTCTATCCGACCCGATTTGTCGGCAAGCGTGAGGTGGCCGGATGGCCGCTGATCGGCTGGCTGGCGCGGCTTGGCGGGACCATCTTTCTCGAGCGCGGCAATGTCCGCAGCAGCGTCCGTGGAGTCTATCAGGTCAGCCGCCTCCTCCGTGCCGGTCAGCAGGTCCACGTCTTTCCGGAGGGAACTACGACCAATGGTGAGGCCGTGGCGACGATCCATCCCCTTTTCTGTGTCGCCGCAGTTCGTTCGGAACGTCCCATTCTTCCGCTGACGGTGCGAGTCGAGGAGGTGCAGGAGGATGGACAAGCTTCTGAGCGGCCCCACGAGATTCTTGCCTGGTATGGCGAGATGACCTTCCTTGAACATCTCTGGCGATTGCTGCTGATCGATGCGGCCCGGATTCAGCTTTTGACACACGATGAGATCAGCGTCGGTCGGGCCGATCGGGCCCTTGGTCTGGCAAGTCGCCTCGAAGCGACGCTCAGCTCCGGGCTTGCCGAGGTCGACGCGCACGCGGATGATGGCTTGAACTGGTCGCTCGATCTGGTTGCTGGCGCGATCCTCTTCTCACGGTTTGTCACGCCGGGTAACCAGACCACGCAAGAGATCTTCCGGCTCAGCGAGGATTAACCGTCGTGTCGACCCGGGAGGAGCCTGAATGTGCGTGGTGCGCGGAGACGCTGGCTGCCGATCAGCGGATCATCGGCCTCGACTGGCGTGAATACTGTTGCCGTGACTGTCGTGAACGGGGAGAGGAGCGGTCGCGTGAAGAGCAGGAGCGGCTGGCCTTCAACATCACCATACGCAAAGGCGGATGAGTGGCAAGCCCATTCATCCGCCTCGTCGAGTTGCTCGCTGTTGGTTTACTCCCGCCTCAGGCCTGCTTCAGCAGTCGATCGACGACATTGCCGTGGAC
>JBEAVZ010000540.1:0-19022 GCA_041160645.1 Acidobacteriota bacterium | reverse complement strand
ACTCGTGGGCGACCACCTGAAAGATGTTCATCTGCAGGGCCTGCTCAGCCGGATAGCCGGTAATGTTGGCGGCCATACGATTGAAGGAGGTGAAGTTGCCCTCGAGATCGAGGGTGTAGATCATATCGTTGGCATTCTCGAAGAGCTCTTCATAACGGGTCTCCGCGACAACCTTGTCATTCTCCGCCCGTTTGCGGGCCGAGATATCGCGGATGAGGCTCATGGTGACCAGCCCCTCTTCAGTCTCGATCTGGCGACTGGTCATCTCGGTCAAAAACTCCCGGCCATTCCGATCGACCACCGTATACTCGATCCCACGGCTGATCTCGCGCTGCCCAAAATGGAGGATCTCCGCCTCGATCGACTGCAATTCACGGGTGGAGAGGGTCTGACGGCGCTGGACCAGATCCTGAATGTGGGCTGGAATGAGCAGGGTGACCGGCTGTCCAAGGAGTTCGTCGCGCTGGTAACCGAAGAGCTTCTCAGTCTGGGTATTGACGAGAACGATCTCTCCCTCCTGATTGCCAAGGACGATTGCGTCCGGAGCGAACTCGAGCAGTTCCTGAAAACGGGTGCGGGCCGCGACAAGGCTATTGATGAGACTGCGCTGGACCCGCATGTCACGGGCGACGGCCAGAACTCCGGTGACCTTGTTCTGCTTATCGTGCATGAGGCCGAGGGAGAAGCTGACGGGAATGACGAGACCGCTGGTCGTGAGCAGGTCGATCTCCAGATTGGTCAGCTTTCCACCGGGCGCCATCTCGATTAGCTTCCAGGGTGTCGCGGGAACAGCTTCGGAGTTGCAGACGGAGGTCAGGGGCCGGCCGATCAGCGCCGCCTCGCTGCACTCGAGCAGCGCCGCCGCCGCCGGGTTGGCGCGAATGACGCGGCCGGAACGGTCGGTGAGGAAGAGCGCCTCGGACATCGAGGAGACAACCTGCTGAAAGACATCGCGGGTCTCGGCAATCTCGGCAGTCCGGCGCTCCAGCTCAAACTGGGTATTGGTCAGTTCAGCATAGGCGCTCTGCAGATTGGCAAACATATCGGGCCAGGCGGCCTCATGCAGCTTGCGTGCGCCTTCCTCGCGGTCGGGTTCGACATTTTTGCTCTTCCAGCCTGGAAATCTCATCGTCTGACTCCTTCAATCTTCTGTTCACAGAGAGGGCATCCGCGGGTTCTGAGCCCGTCTCCCTATTCTGGCGATTCGCAGCGCGCGCCGAGTGAGGGGCCACTCCGGGACCGGAGAGGAAGCTCCGGTGAACAGTTCGGGGGCATTAGCAATCAAATCCGCGTATGACACGCAGGAGATCGATGCCGGTGAATGTCTCTGGTCCGGAGAACTCCTCGACCAGCGGGGTATTGATCAAAGCCTGCTCGATCGCCCCGAGCCGGCGTGGTGGATCGCTGGCCGCCTGGAGCCACGTCTCCGGGGTGTCGACCCGGTAGCGCTGCAGACGGCGCCCCTCGATCGCCAGCTGATGGATGATCGACCCGGCGGGCTCTTCCCAGAGGCTGCCCCCCTGCGCGACCTCCGGCAACCGGTAGCGTTTCGACATCGCCTTCCCTCCCCTCGCGAGCGTCTCAAAGGAACGCAGCAGATAGGTCAGCGCGACGAGGCTGGCATAGGCGATCTGGTAAGCACGGGCCCGGTTTCTCTCCAGAGTCGTCGCACTATCGGGCGCCTGCCAGGCAAGAAAGGTGGCTGGAGTCTGAAACTTTGGCAGATCGAACATCAGACTCGGGCGGCCATCGTGGCGACGGCATTCGATGAACTCGTTGCGCATCCTCCCGGCGAGGGCGGTCGACCAGAGCCGGGCCAGCGGTCCGGATTCGAGATGCGGACGGCTCGGCGCCCCAAGAAAATCCCTGATCGCCGGCAGATCACCGACTCGCAGCTGACCATCGATAATAACCCCCGGGGTGGAGTAACGGCGCCGGCCCTGGTCAGTGGTCAGGTGGGCCGCGGCCTGATCAAGTTGCGGATCGTCCCAGAGACCGACCGAGACCAGCCCCCCGTTCCATCTTCCGGACTCTCCGAGGCGCGCATCGGTCTCGACCAGGAAGGTCGTCAGGTCGTCCCAGACGGCCGTCACTTTCTTCGCATAATCGAGCAGCCGGTTGAAGCGGCCAAGCACCTGTTGGTAGAGCTCACGATCGGCCACGATCCCGACGCCCGCCGGAAAGATGGCGCTCGGATGGGGATATTTTCCAAAGAGCAGCGTCGCAATCTCGCAAGCGACCCGCGTTAGATGCAGAGATTCACGATAGAGATGGCCAACAATCGGATTCATTCCGCGCATAATGTCGGCAATAGTCCGGTAGCCGTGAAAAATGTGTCCGGCAGCGCGGGCTCCCTGCGCCGCTCTCCAGAGAGCCATGCTGGTGCGACTGATCGCCGCCTCCGAGTAGTCAGGCCCCGCCGCCAGAAAGAGCTGACGAGTATGAATGGCGACCAGTTCCGCCGCCGCCCCGAGACCGCGGGTAGCGATGGCGAGGGGTGGGGGGGTGACCTCATAGGCCATCTCCAGGGCCATCACGGCGGCAATGGCGTGCGCGGCCGATCCCTGCCCACGGGCCCGACTCATCAACCAGGCCGCATCTGACGGGGCGCGGTCGATGACCATGCGCTCCGGACGCCACACTCCGCGCCGCTCAACCTCCGCCTCGACAATGCGCCGGCTGGCGAAGTCGATCGTCACCTCGAGGGTCAGCTGGCCGGAGGTCCGGGTAACCGGATCGATGCGCAACCGCCCCAGACCCTGCGGGTCAAATTCGATTGGCAGGAATCTGAATGTCATAAATCAATCCTGGTCAGACCAGTCCCACCGGTCAGGAACCGTGTGGCGCAGCCAGTCAGGTCAGGGAGCAAAACTTCGTACCACCCTCTGGAGGTCGATTCCGCGATAGTCATCCATCGCGGTCGCCTCCTCAAGTAAGGGACTATTGACCAGGGCCTGCTCAATCGGGCCCGGCCAGCCAGTCGCATCGAGCGAGGAGGCCAGCCATTCGGCGGGCCCGTTGATCTGGTAGTTGGTGATCGTATGGTTTCTGACGATGAGATGATGGGTCACCAGCCCGCTGCCATTCTCCCAGAAACCCGCCCCAAGGGACCGGTCGGGGAGGATAAAACGATTCGACATCTTGGTCTCGCCACGACGGAGACACTCAAAAGCAGAGAGGAGACTGGCGTAGGCGACCATTCCCGCATAGCCAATCTGGTAGGCTGTCGCCCGCAACCGTTCGAGCGCATTCGGCCGCTCCGGCTTGTACCACGTGAGCCGCTTCGCCGGCTGGTTGCCCTTCGGCAGATTGAGCTCGAGACCGTGGCGGACCGGAGCGACGAATTCACAGTTCTGATGCTGAAAGACAGAGTTGATCCAGAGTCGGGCCAGCGCGCCGCACTCCATGGCCTCCCGATCCCAGCGTGGCGAGGTAAGCCAGGTGGCGCCAACCGGCGCGGCAGGTCCACTGGAGGACGGTGGAATAGTCTCTTTGTTCCACGGATGGTAGGGTGAGATGGGATTATCGAGCGGATCGCTACTGAAACGCTGCCGCTCCCACTGGGAGAAGCGGGTGTGCTCGACAAACTCCTCGAAGCCGATATTGAGATCGGTGAGCCGGCTCGTCCGCTTCTCGCCATTGACGATCACTCCGGGTCCGGAGAGTCGCCGTGCTCCCCATTCATTACAGGTCGCATAGGTCGCGGTGTAGAACTCCGGGTCATCCCAGAGGCCAACACTAATCAGATTGGCCGGCAGCTGACCGAGTTGCTGAAACTGCGGCTCAGCCTCATAGAGAAAATCGATCAGATCATCCCACACCGCCACCACCAGTTTCGCATAGTCGAGCAGGGTGTTGATGCGACCGAGAATAACGGTGAAGAGTTCACGATTCCCCTCGACGCCATTGCCGCCCGGGAAGATGGTCGAGGGATGGGGGGATTTCCCATAGACGAGGGTGGAGATCTCACTCGCCAGCCGGTTGATCTGGAGCGCCTCGAGCGTCAGGTCGCCCGCGAGGGGGGTCAGGCTCCGCATGAGCTCGGCGATTGTGACATATCCGTGCATCGAGGTGTTGGCCGCCCGGGTCGATTCGGCGCGTTGCCAGAGGGCCGGATTGGCCCGCCGGATGACCGGCTCGGCATAGTCCGGACCAGCGTACAAGAAGAGGTGGCGCACGGCATCCGCAATCAACTCGCCACAGGCGCCAAGGTTGCGGGTGATGATCGCCAGGGGCGGGGGGATAATGCCGCCGGCCATCTCGAGGGCAAGGGTCGAGGCGATCGCGTGGGCGCCGCTGACGGCTCCACGCGTCCGGCTGCTGATCGCTACCGCATCAGAGGCCCGACGGTTGTCGACCATCAGCTCAAAGGGGGAATACTCGACCGACTCGAGGCGGGCGTTCAGAACCCGGGCCTGCTCAAGATCGAGCGCCAGATCGAGCGCGAGGCGGGCGCTGGTCCGATTGAGGGGATCGATCCGCAACCGCTCCACGCCGGGCTGCGTAAGCGATTCATCGAGCGCCCGCGTCCGCTGGGCGACGTGGTGGCGCCGTCTCTCATCGATGAAGCGGTAGGGCTGTTCCGCCTCCTCGTCACGAAGACGCGCTCGCCCGAAACTGTCAAATTCAACTGGAAGTGCCTGGAATACCAAAGTTGCCTGTCCCTCGTCGAAATGCCACTACGCCGCTGTCAGAAAGTCATCCGCTGGCGCCGTCTCAATTGACCGCCGGATCCGGGCGGGCAAGGGCGAGAAAACGATCCGCAAAGTCGGGTTCGGTGCACCCGATACAGCCCCCACCGACCCGCGCGCACCCGCCAAACTTGCGCATCCAGCCTGTCGAGGGGACCGGACAATGGATGACCGGACGGTTGGACAGGTCGAAGCCAATCGCCGGGGTGAACTCGACCCGTGGAGGAAGCGGATAGGTTTCGTGCTGATAGAGCCAGCGGGGGCGGCGCTCCGCGTCGAGATCGAGCGGGATAAGGCGCTGCAGGTGGAGGAAGACGTAGGTGAGAGTCTCGATAAAGGCCTGTCCCGGCGGGGCACAACCGGGTATGTTAATGACCGGAAGTCCGCCGCGGCTGACGAAGCCATGGCCGAGCAGGTCGCCAAGGCCATGGACGTGGAGGGGGCTGCCCGCCGCGTGTGGCAAACCACCGGAAGTCGCACAGCTGCCCATAGCAATCACCGCCTCAGCCCGTGGAGCGAGTTGCTCGATCCACCAGGTGAGGGTGAGCGGCTGGCCATCGCGCTGGCTGCCCAGTTTGAAGTAGGCCCCGCGAGTGTCGGCGCGCTCCTCAGGCACCGCCCCCTCGAGGACAAGAACCAATGGCCCGAGCTGCCCCTGCGCGGCCCGTTCGAGGGTCGCCAGAAAATGGGACCCGCTCTCCAAGGCCAGTTCCGGATGGATCAGGGTCACCCTTGGCGCATCAGGGATGTTGCCGAAGAGCAGATCCTCGATTCCGGGATCGGCAGCTTCGAGCATGGCCAGCGTACATCCATTGCAGCCAACTCCGGTCAGCCAGACCAGAGTGATGCTTTCGAGGAGGTTCGCGGCCCCATCGGCCATCTCAGCGTTGAGCGCGGGCACTTCGCTCGACATTTCTCTCTCCTTGGCGGTTTATGGGCCTCGATCCAGCAGTGATCCTTGCCCAAACCGGCAGTCGCTTTCATTTGGGTGACAGTTGGGGCGTGACAGGCAGTGGGGTCGGGCGTCAGAAGATCGGGGAGCCTCCCGGCCACGTCGTCATTAATCACACTCACCACTAATCACCCTTATCACACTCGCCGCGCCGTCGCCGGATGGCCAGTCAGTCAAGAGCCGGTCGGCCAATATAGTAATCATCCGGAGTAATCGGCCGGAGTAATCGACCGGAGTAATCGACCGAAGTAATCACCCAGCAGCAGGCAGGGTGATGACCCAACAGAAATGTCACCCGGTGCAATTGGTGACGACGACTCATCGGCGGCCAGATCGTGGCCTTGAGTTTGCCAGATGCCCTGCCGAGTGCTTTGGCAGATAACTGGCTCCAATCAATATTGTTACCGTTAACGAACAGTCGATTATAGCCCTATGATTGAAGATAAGTCTATCGGGTTGCCAACAGCCAAAAATCTTGCGCTGTGAAAATGGCGCGCCGGCCGCGGGCGGGTCGAAGCGGACCGTCACCAGCACGGCTGGGGAGGCCTCGCGCACCAAATGGCGGGCGCGGGCGGGAGCAGACCAAATGCAGGTTTGACTTGAAGCCGATTTTAGGGTTTCATGATCCGTTAATTGTGAAGAATCAATGATCTCCGGGATGACCGGTATGTATCGGTTCAAATCGACGTACAAATGGTTGATGACGTTTGTGGAGCAGTCTGCCGGTCATATGTCTAGAACTGAATCCAGTGGCACCAATAAAGGCTTGAATTCGCGTTCGCCAGCAGTGGCCGCGCCGACCGAGGCGACTTTCTGGCGGGTCGAGGGGAGTCTCCTCAACCTTTCGGCCGTGCGCCCGGTCGCCTTCTTTACCTGGAACGCGCATCGTTTCTCTGAGCGCTGGCTGCGACGAGGCGGATTGGCTCTGCTCGCCCTGGTGCGCCCGATCCTCTATTCGATCAGCCGCCGGGTCGCCACGCGCGTCCTCCACACCCTGCTGCGCGGAGTGAGTGAGGACCGCCTTGACCTGCTCGGTGAGGAGTACTTCGAGTATGTACTCCGACCGCGGCTGAAACCAGCCGGAGTGGCGAAGTTGCGCGAACTGGTCGCCCGCGGCGAGCGGGTCGTCCTGGTCAGTCAGGGGCTCGACCATGTCATGCGCCCTCTCGCGCGCCACCTCGGCGTCGACGGGCTGATCGCCAACCGCCTCGAATTTCGGGATGGCCTGGCGACTGGTCGACTCCTCACCCCGGTCATCCGACCACGGCAGATCCTCGCCCGCATCATCGGTCGCAAGCCCGATGGAAGAGTGAAGGCGGAGACGCTGCTCGGCAATCTTGGCTTCACCAGAGACCCGGAGAGCCTCTGGCGCGGAATCCGGGCCGCAGAGCGGCCATTCCAGCCCCTCCGCCTCCCGCGCATTCGGTTCGATGGGCGTGAGCTGCCAGCACAGTTGTCGGTCCGGGAGACCTACCGGGGACGAACGGTCATGCTGATCGGCTTCACCGGCTTCATTGGCAAGGTCTGGCTGGCCAAACTGCTCGAAGAGATACCTGACATCGAAAAAGTCTATCTGCTGATCAGGCGCCAGCGCTCGACCAGTGGACAGAAGCGCTTTGAGAAAATTCTCCTCGAATCGCCGCTCTTCGATCCCCTGCACGACAAGTTGCCGGAAGGTTTTGAGAGCTTCATGGCCACCAAGGTCGAGGTCGTGGAAGGTGACGTCAGTCAGCCCGGCCTGGGCATCGCCGCGGAGAAGATCGACGAGTTGCAGCGTGAACTCGACCTGATCGTCAACAGCTCGGGTCTGACTGACTTCAATCCCGATCTCCGCCAGGCTCTCTCGATCAACGTCGACGGAACGATAAATGTGCTGGAATTCCAGCGTCAGTGCGCGCGTGCGGCGGTGCTCCATCTCTCGACCTGTTATGTGGTCGGTCACCGGGATGGACGAATCCACGAGACGCTCCACCATAACTACACGCCAAAGGGATGTGCCGATTTCGATGCCGAGAAGGAGTACTTGTCCCTGCTCGCAATGGCCAGCGAGATCGAGGAGCGTGCCCAGAGCCCGGCCGTGACCGAGATGCTCCACCAGCAATTGCTGGCGCGGGGCCGCAACATTGCCCCGGCGGAACTCGAGGGCCAGATCCGCAAACAGCAGCAGCGCTGGGTTCGGCATGAGCTGACCGAGGCGGGCATGGCGCGGGCGCGCGAGCTTGGCTGGCCGAACACCTATACCTTCACCAAGAGTCTCGCTGAATCTCTGCTCGCTCAGCGGGGGGGTGGCCTGCCAATAGCGATTGTCCGTCCCTCGATCGTTGAGACCTCGACCCATGATCCATTCAAGGGCTGGAACGAGGGGGTGAACACCTCCGCTCCGATGTCCTACCTGCTTGGCACATTCTTCCGCCAGATGCCGACCAATCGGAACAAATGTCTCGACATCATTCCGGTCGATCTGGTAGTGCGCGGGATGATCCTCATCGGCAGTGCGCTCATCGCGCGACGCCACGAACAGATCTACCAGCTGGCGACTTCCGGGGCCAATCCGTGCAACATGCGCCGGACGATCGAGCTGACCGGGCTTGCCCACCGCAAGTACTACCGCGCCCAGGATGATCTGAACCAGCGACTGCTGGCCTATTTCGACACGATCCCCGTCTCGAAGGAGCGCTACCAGAACCTCTCCGCGCCACGCCAGAAGCAGTTGATCCAGGCGCTGCAGCGAATCGTCTCACCATTGCCGGCCATGCGTTCATCACTGGTCAGGGTCGAACGTGACCTCGACCGGGTAATGAAGATCATCGACCTCTACGAACCATTCATTCTCCACAACGAATATGTCTTTGAAGCCAACAATGTCGAGATCCTCTCCGCCCTGCTGCCTGCTGACGAGACCGAGGTTTTTGGTTACGATTCAAGCTACCTCGACTGGTGGGACTACTGGATCAACATCCACATCCCGGCTCTTCGCAAATGGTCATATCCATTGATCGAGGGGCGTTCAGTGGAGAACAAATCGCGGCGGGCCAGTGGGGTTGCCAAGGCTCCGGCACCGGCATCGCTCACCTCATAGTTTAATCGAGGCTCCATTGGGGTTGGCTCTCCCCAGTCGAGTTGGCGCGAGTCGAGCGGTGTTAGTCGGTGATGGCCTCAACCGGCCCGCGCCAGACTGAGCCTGGAGCCAATTTGGAGACCATCCCAATGAAACTGGAGATTAAATGGGGGCTGATCTTCTCGCTGGTCAGCCTGATCTGGGTGGTGGGAGAGTACCTGGTCGGTCTGCATGACCGCTACATTTCCCAGCACCCAATTCTGACCAATCTCTTCTTCTTCCCGGCCGTTTTAATGATGTATCTCGCGATTCGTGAGAAGAGACGGGCGCTGGGCGGAAGAATCGGCTTCATTGAAGCGCTGCTGAGTGGAATCGGGGTCAGCGTGATTGTGGCGATTCTCTCCCCGGCCGTCCAGTACATCTTCAGCAGGTGGGTCAACCCGGGATTCTTTGACCAGATGACCGCGTATGCCGTCGCGAGCGGCAAGCTTCCGCTCGAACTGGCCAGAAAGCATTTCAATTTGCAACAGTACATGCTCATGTCATCGATGGGAGCCATCGGGGCAGGCGGGATGACCTCACTGGTGCTGGCATTCCTGATGCGCACCAGAAACACGAATTAAGCGGCGGTAATATTTAAGTTTATGGCTATCTTTCTGACCGGAGCGACCGGGTATCTGGGAGCGCATGTCGCAACGCTGCTGCTCGAGGGGCACAGTGATCGGCTCAACCTGTTGGTGCGGGCCAGGAATGCTCGCGAAGCTGAGGAGCGGCTCTGGCGGGCGATGCAGCTGCACCTCGAGTTTCCGCGCTTCAACGAACTGCTGCGGTCACGAATCCGGATCTTCCGGGGCGATCTGACGGAGTCCGGATTTGGGCTCGATCAAGGCGACTATCGTGAACTGGCGGAGACGACCGATTCGGTCATCCATTGCGCCGCCTCGCTCAACCGGAAGAGCGAGAAGACGTGCCTCAACGTCAACCTCCGGGGAACACTCGAAGTGATCAAGCTGGCGCGGGCGGCGCAGGATCACCACGGGCTGCGCCGTTTTAGTGATGTCAGCACCGTGGCCATTGCCGGCCAGCGCTTCAGTGAGGTGGTCAAAGAGGAGACGGCGCTCGATTGGAATCGATCCGACTATGATCCATATGCCCGCACGAAGAAGTTCTGTGAGCATATGGTAAGCGAGCTTCTGCCGGATGTGCGCCACACCGTCTTTCGGCCCAGCATCATCCTTGGGGACAGCCGGCACGCGGCGACGACCCAGTTCGATATGGTCCGCTCCTTCGTCTTCCTGGCGGGGCTGCCGGTGCTCCCCTTCCGTCCCGACGACCAGATCGACATCGTCAACGTCGACTTCGTCGCCGAGTCGCTGGTGACGATCCACCAGAAGGCGAACCCCGAGCACGACATCTACCATCTCTCCTCAGGCCGCAGCTCCCAGACCTTCATCGAACTGACCCAGGCCCTCGCCCGGGCGCGAAATGGTCGCCCACCGGTCTTCATTCCTGTTTTGGAACGGCCCTTCACGGCCATCAACAACTGGATCGCCGATAATCTGCGGGGGACGCCACTCTCGCTCGGGGCCACGCTGCTGAAGGTCTTTCTGCCCTATATCACGTTCAACACGGTCTTCGACAATACCAACATCACTCGTGAGACAGGCAAACATCCGGTTCCCTTCTCCGAGTATAGCTATCCGCTGTTACGGTTCAGCAAAGAGCATGAATTCAGTTACCCATACCGAGACTGGCCGGCGGAGGCGCGTGGAGGCGGACAATGAACATGGACATCGTGCTCGAAGCCTGGGTCAGCGGTCTGATCGAGGCGGCGAAAGTAAAATGGATGCTGGGTGGCGGTCACCGCTGGCAGCCGGGTGAGAAGCTGCGGCTGCTCTTTACGGGCTACAACGGGACCCGGAACACGGGGGCCGACGTGCGGGTCGAGGAGATGCTCCGGCAGATCCGTCACCTGCTCGGCCCGGAGCAGTGTCAGCTGAGCGTCCTCAGTCAGAATTTCGATCTGACCCGGGGCTATTTCGACGGGGTTGAGCAGGTCCGACTGCCGGACATCTTCCCCCCGATGCTCTGGCGTGAGATTCCCCGGTTTGACGGAGTGGTCGCCTGCGAAGGGTCGATGTTCAAGAGCAAGTTCGCCAATGCCCTGACGACCATGATGGTCGGCTCGCTGGGTATCGCGGCGGCGATGAACAAACTCTCCGTTGGTTACGGCGCGGAGGCGGGACAGATGGACGCCCTGGTCTCCTGGATGGTCTCCCGTTACTGCTCAAATTCGATGGTCATCACGCGTAACCCCGAATCACAGGAGGTGCTGGGGCGCCTCGGCGTCGTCACTGAGCTCGGAACCGACACGGCGTGGACCTTCGAACCGCGGCCGCTGGTCTATGGTCAGACCGAGCTGCGCAAGGCCGGTTGGGATGGACAGCAGCCCGTGCTGGTTGTCTGTCCGATCAATCCGTTCTGGTGGCCGGTCAAGGCCTCGGTCACCAAGTACCTTGGCTATGCCCTCACCGGCGCGGGTCGGGAGAGCCATTACCGGTCGGTCTACTTTCACAACTCCGGACCGGAGGTCGAGCGGGCCTACGATTTCTATATCAAGTCGATGTCGCGGGCGGTCGATCGATTCCGGAAAGAGCATGGGGTCTTCGTCGTCCTGGTGGCGATGGAGATGCTCGATCGTCGGGCCTGCGATCGGATGGTTGAGCAGCTGGGGCCAACGCCGATCTTCTCCAGTGATCAGTACAATATGTATGAGCTGGTGAGCATCCTCCGTGCCTGCCGGATGATGGTCTCCTCGCGTTTCCACGGGATCGTGACCTGCATGCCGGGTATGGTCGCCTCGGCTGGGGTGACGATGGATGAGCGGATTCGCAACCTCATGAACGAGCGGGGCCAGTCGGATCTCCTGCTGACGGTCGATGATCCGGAGCTGGAGGGCCGGCTGGGTGTGATTCTCGAAAATCTGCGCCTCGAGCAGGAACGGATCCAGGACGGGATCGGGCGGACCGTGGCCAGGAATCTGAAGACGATGGCCCGGATGGGGATCTATTTTGAAGAGCACGTCCAGAGGCGTTATCCTGAATTCCCGGTGCGGCAGGGCATCCACCACTGGGAGGAGTATCTGCCACCGCTCAGCGCGGATCTTCGTAAGCTGCTCGATAAGTACGGCGAGCAGTAGGAGCGACCCGGAGAGGATGAGCGGCGGATCGATCAATTAAGAGTTTTTGGCATGAATTTTCTGGAAAAGATCTTCAGCGAGTTGAGAGAGAGTGGCGCGCGCCCGGTATTGCGGGAGATGCGGGAGATGCGGGAGAGTGGACCGGTCACGGTGACGGCGCGGGAGCTGCTGGAGATGGTCGGACAGGCCCGGACATTCCTTCGCCGGTCGGGGCTGCAGCCGGGCGACCGCTGTGGGCTCCTGGCGCCCAACAGCATCCGCTGGGTAGCCCTGGATCTGGCGTTGATGGCGGAGGGGATCGTGGTGGTCCCCCTCTATGCCCGCCAGGCGCCGGGCGAGCTGGTCTTTATGCTCCGTGACTGCGGGGCAACGCTGGTCTGTTGCGGCGATGAGCAGTTGCGCGAGGGGATTGCCGCCAACTGGACCGCAGGCGCCCCGCCCCTCGCCCTCTTTGAGCAGATCTTTGGCACGGCGGAGGCTGCTGGCGAGATCGCTCCGGCGCCACTGGCCCGCGACGAAGAGGCGCTCGTGACGATCATCTACACTTCGGGGACCTCAGGCGAGCCAAAGGGCGTCATGCTCAATGTGCGCAATCTCAACCACATGGTTCCCTGCACCGGGATGCGACTCGACCAGTTGATGGAGGGGAGCACAACCCAAACCGCGGACCAGATCTTCCACTACCTGCCCTTCTGCTTTGCCGGATCCTGGATCCTCCTCCTGACCGCCCTCTCGCGGCGCAGCCTCCTCTCGCTCTCGATGGACCTCAACCGGTTGGCCGATGAACTGAAGGCGGCGGAACCGAACTACTTCCTTAACGTTCCAACGCTGCTGGAGCGAATTCGAACGGGGGTGGAGACTTCGCTCGCGGCGAAACCGGCGGTGATCAGAATCATCTACGAGCGTGGTCGTGAGGCATGGGGAAGGCAGCAGGAGGGTCGGGCGGGGATGATCGATCGATTCTGGCTTGGCCTCGCGGAGCGCCTCATCTTCAAAGCCATTCAGCAGAAGATTGGCCCCGGTATTCGGGCCTTGATCTGCGGTTCAGCTCCGCTGGCCCGCGAGACCCAGCTCTTCTTTCAGATGCTCGGGATTCGGGTGCTCCAGGTGTATGGGTTGACTGAAACGACGGCAATCTGCACGATGGACGATCCGCACAACTTTGTCCCGGGTCGGGTTGGTCCGGCTATTCCAGGGATCGAGATGCGACTGGACGAGGGGAATGAGATCGTCGTCCGCGGCCCGCATATCTTTGCCGGATACTGGAACAAGCCGGAAGTGACGGCGGCGGCGATGCGTGGAGATTGGTTCCGGACTGGCGATCAGGGCGAGATCGATGCCGCCGGCAACTGGTCGATTGTTGGGCGGATCAAGAACCTGCTGATCCTCAACTCCGGCCACAATGTCGCGCCAGAACCGATCGAGGAGAAGATCCTGCTCAACCTGCCCACGGCCCAACAGTGCGTGGTGATCGGCAATGACCGCAGTTTTCTGGCGGCGATCGTCACCGGTGAGGTGTCGGAGGAACAGGTTCAGGAAGCGATCGACAAGGTCAACGGATCGCTTCCCCACTACAAGCGGGTCCTCGCCTTTCATCGCCAACGAGAGCCCCTGACGATTGAGAGTGGGCTCTTGACCGCCAACGGAAAGATTCGGCGCGACGCCGTCAATCAGGCCTTTCTTCGCGAGATCGAGAATCTCTACCAGACAAGAAAGGCATAAGGAGAAACCAATGGTCATTCTGGGACTGATCTTTCTGCTCTTCATCTTCTTCTTCGGAGTGATGTTTATGATGGCGCTCGGGACACGAAATCTCAAAGAGACGCTCGAGGAAGAGGCGGCGGCCAGGGAGCAACAAGAGGAGAATCGGGACTAGCCTTATGGAGATCACTGAGAGTTATCAGGGAGAGACCCTCTCCTGGGAGCTGCGCGAGGGAGTCGTCGAGTTGGCGCTCCACCGTGCGCCCTGCAATGAGATCGGGTCACAAACGCTGGCTGAACTCGAGATCTTTGCCGCCGCGCACGATCGACTCTGCGCGGAGGCCCACGCGTTGATCATCCACAGTCGCCAGCCAGCTGGATTCTGCGCGGGGGCCGACCTGCGCGAGCTCTTTCACGGGGCCAGCGCGATAGGTTTCGAGAAGGCCGCGCCGCTGGTCCGCGACTTTCTCGAGCGCATCCACCGGGTAATGAACGTCATCGACTCCTCACCGCTGGTCACGATTGCGGCGGTCAACGGGCTGACCTTTGGGGGTGGCTTCGAATTGGCGCTGGTGTGTGACCTGATCTATGCGGAGAAGATGGCCCGCTTCTGTTTCCCGGAGTTGCGGCTCGGACTGATTCCTGGTTTTGGGGGCATTCCGCGGCTGAAACGTGATCTTGGCAACGGACTGGTGCGCGACCTGCTGTTGACGGGGCGCAGCATCAACTCGACCAAGGCCCAGGCGGCCGGGCTGGTCAGCCAGCTGGTAGGCGATGGAGAGTCGTTGAAGGTCGCCCGATTTACCGCCGCCCAGATCCGCAAGTTCGACCGAACCACGGTCAACCTGGCGAAGCGATTCGCCAAACCGATACCATACGATGAGTTGCGGGAGGAGATCGACATCTTCATCGACCTCTTTACCCGCCCGGCAACCGAGGCCGGTCTGCGTAAGTTTGTTGAGAGCACCGACGCGCATCCATACCTGCCGTGATGAGCGGCCGCGTCTTCATCATCAATGAGGAGATAACCAGTCAATGGGTCAGAAGATCAGAGCCAAGATCACCGGGTTGGGTCGTTACGTTCCGCCGCGGGTGGTCACCAACGATGAGATCGCGAAGTTGGTCGATACGAACAATGAATGGATTGTCGAGCGGACCGGGATTCACCAGCGCCACTGGGCCGAGAAGGGGACCGCCACCTCAGACCTCGCCGTCAAGGCGGTCGAGGATCTGCTTCAGAAGCGGGGGATCGATGGGAGCGAGATCGAACTGATCATCGTCTCGACGGTGACTCCGGACATGTTCTTCCCCTCGACGGCGTGCCTGATCCAGGAGCGGATTGGGGCGAAGAAAGCCTGGGGGTACGATATTCTGGCCGCCTGTTCTTCATTTCTCTACTCGCTAACGACCGGAGCCCAGTTCATCGAGAGTGGACGGCACAAGAAGGTGCTGATCGTCGGCGCCGATGTCATGACCTCGATCGTCAACCCCGAGGATCGAACGACGATCATTCTCTTTGGTGACGGAGCGGGGGCAGTGCTGCTCGAACCGACTGAAGAGGGTGAAGAAGATTACGGAATTCTCGACTTCCGTCACGAAGTGGACGGCAGCGGAGCCGAGTTCCTCAGTATGCCCGGCGGCGGCAGCCTGCACCCTTCCTCGCACGAGACGATCGACAAGAAGATGCATTACATCCACCAGAGTGGGCAGCAAGTCTTCAAATTCGCCGTCCGCAAGATGGAGGAGCTGAGCACCGGGATGCTGGCCAAGCACCAACTGACGGGTGACGACCTCGGTTGTTTCATTGCCCACCAGGCCAACCTGCGGATCATCGACGCGACCGCCAGCAAGATTGGCATTGCCGATGACAAGGTGATCCGGAATATTCACAAGTATGGGAATACGACCGCCGCGACCATTCCGCTGGCAATCGGCGACGCAATCGACAGTGGACGCCTGAAGAAGGGGGACCTGGTCCTCTTTGCGGCGGTTGGGGCCGGTTTCACCTCCGGTTCCGTCCTCGCACGGTGGGCTTACTGATCACGACGGTCTCGAGGTGATTTTCGGGAGGAGACAAGTATGCAGACAATTGAACAGATCGTTGAGGAGATTCTGACGCTGGCGGCCACCCACTTCAAGGTTGAGCGGGAGAGCCTCAGCGCGACCGACGACTTCTTCAAGAAGCTGGGAATCAACAGCCTCCAGGCACTCGAGCTGTTGACCCGGCTCGAGAACCACTTCAAAGTTGAATTGCCCGACTATGAAGTTCAGGGAGTGAGCGACTTCCAGACACTTGCGGAAAGAATTCAATCGCGAATCTGATCTCGGCTTCCAGTCTGACCCGGGGCAGCGTTCACCCGCTGACGCCCGCTGATGATCATCAAACCTATGGCCAACAAAGCTCCGATCGTCATGATCGACCTCAACCGACACGAATCGCTCGGCTCCGCACTGACCGAAGCGATCGGTAAGTTCAGCCAGGAAGTCTGCCTGATCGAGGCTGATCGGGAACGTGAAAACCATCGTCTGACCTATCGCCAGTTTGGCGAGCAGGCCCAGGCGCTGGCAGGCTACCTGAAGACCAACGGCTTTGGAGCGGATGGGCGGGCGGCGATAATCATGACCAACCAGTCGAAATGGCTGATTGGCGCGTCCGCGATCTTCCACCGCGGTGGAGTGCTGGTGCCGGTCGACTACAAGTTGAACCCGGAGGAGCAGGTCGCCATCCTCGCCCACAGCCGGGCGGAAGTGCTGGTCACCGAGTTCCACATCTGGCGTGCCATTACCCTGACAGCCGCCTACCAGAGCGGTCAGCTGAACCTCAGGCTGACGGTAATTACCGATGCGCCGCGAAATGGGGAGCATCTCGGGGCCGTCACCTGGGAGGAGGCGCGGGGCGAGGCGCCAGAGCTGGTCAGCCGCCGCCGGCAGGACTGGGCCTGCATCGTCTACTCCTCAGGAACGGGAGGCCGCCCGAAAGGGTGCGTCATGACGCACGAGAACTATCTCGAACAGTGCCTCTCCCTGACCTCACTCTACCCATTCTGGCCGGGGGTGCGCTACCTGAGTATTCTGCCGACCAACCATGCCATCGACTTCATGGTCGGCTTCATCGGCCCCTTCGTCTGTGGCGCGACCGTAGTCCACCTGCGAACGCTCCGGCCGGAGTTCGTGCGTGAGGCCTTCACCCGCTTCAGGATCACCTACGTCGCCCTGGTGCCGCTGATTCTGAAGAATCTGCAGGCCGGCCTGCAGCAACGTTTTGCGGCTCTTCCCCCGGCGAAGAGGGCGATCTTCAATCTGCTGCGCTGGCTCAATGTCCGGCTGACGCGCCAACGCCCCAATCTGGACCTGAGTCGGAAGCTGCTTCGCCAGGTCCACGAGGCCTTTGGCGGCGAGCTGCGGGCGATCTTCACCGGCGGGGCCTTCTCCGACCCGGGAATGCTCCAGTTCTTCTACGATCTGGGCATTCAGGTCGGGAACGGCTATGGTCTGACTGAGGCTGGAACCGCCCTGACCCTGAACGATTTCCAGCCATTCCGGTGCGACACGGTCGGAAAACCTCTGCCGGGCGTCGAGTTGCGGATCGACAACCCTGATGCCGAGGGGGTTGGCCAGGTGGTGGTGCGCGGCAAGACAGTCATGTCGCACTACCTGGATGACCCGGAGTTGACCGCGGAGACGATCGTCGATGGTTGGCTGCAGACCGGTGATCTGGGTCGTTTTGACTCGATGGGCCATCTGCAGCTGATGGGACGATCAAAGAATATGATCGTCACCGAAGAGGGAAAGAACGTCTACCCGGAGGACATCGAGAGTGCCTTCGAGGGGTTGCCGGTCAAGGAGTTCTGTGTCTTTGCGGCCAACTACATCTGGCCGCAGCGTTCGATGCTCGGTGAGAAGCTGGTGCTGGTGATACGGCTCGAGGATGGGCAGAGTCTGACCGATTCCCTGCTCACAGAACTGCAACGCCGCAACAGCCGTCTTCTCAATTTCAAGCGGGTCAGTGGTTACGTGGTCTGGGAGAGCGACTTTCCCCGGACCGCCTCCATGAAGATCAAGCGGGTGCAACTGGCCGAGCAGCTGCGGGGACAATATGATCGAACCGAGGCGCTCCGTGATCTCTGATCATTCGCGCCAGGGCCATGGCGGGTCATGACGATGAAGAACGAATATCTGGCAATAGTCAATCCGGCGGCAGGTTTTGGCAAATGCGGTCAAATGCTCGACGCGGCCCTCGCCCGGCTGCGGGCCTCGGGGGTCACCTTTGAGGTGGCCCTGACGAACCGGGCCGGTCACGCGACTGAGCTGGCACGGGAGGGTTGGCAGGCTGGTTATCGCCGCTTCATTGCCGTCGGCGGGGATGGAACCGCCTTCGAGATCGTCAATGGACTCTTTCCGGCTGCGGAACAGATCGCCCCGCCGGAAGAGCGGCCCCGCCTCGGCTTCCTTCCCCTTGGAACCGGCAACTCGTTTCTGCGCGATTTTACGGACCGGGGGGCAGAACATACCCTAGCCGCCCTCGCGAATGATCAGCGACGTCCCTGTGATGTGATCCGACTCAGACACCGAACCGGTGAGATCTACTATATCAACATTCTCAGCCTCGGGTTCGTCGCCAATGTCTGCACTCTTGCCAACCAAAGATTCAAACCGCTCGGGGCGGCCGGATATGGATTGGCGGTTGTCCTCTGCCTGGCAAGTTTTGAGAAGAGGGTCTACCACCTGACCCTCGATGGCGTAGCGCAACCGGACACGCCGCCGACGGCCCTGCTCATCTTCAACAACAGCAAGTTTACTGGTGGACACATGATGCTTGCGCCGCACGCCGATATCGGTGACGGGCAGATCGAGATTGTCCGCTGGTCAGCAGATCGCTTCGATTTCATTCGTAACTTTCCGAAGTGTTATGACGGTTCGCACGTCGCCCATCCCCTGGTCTGGCAGGGACGGGCGCGGCGAATCGACTTCGATTTCGCTGGACCGATCGACATTATGATCGATGGTGAAGTGATGACCGTCCATTGTGAGTCGCTCGAGGTCCTTCCATCGGCGCTCGAGGTCGTCGTTTGAGCATTGTGGTGAGCCGCGTCAATGAACAAGATTAAGTCTGATATCCGCCTCCATCCATCGCATCGCTGGAACTCGCTCGGTCTTTTTGCGAGAACCTACCACACGGTAAGGACCATCCTCCTCTGGTCGTTGAGCATCATCCACTTCTTTCCGCTCTGCTCACTCCTGGTTCTGATGGGCAGCGTCATCGATCCGCGGCGCAATGACCGGCCCCAGCGCTGGCTCTTTCGCAATATCCTGCGAGTCGCCGGAGTCAAGTTCGAGGTGCGCTATGCGCCCGGCTTCGACCGGAAACGGACCTGCTTTTTTGTCAGCAACCACGTCGACCTCTGGGACGCCTTCATCATC
>JBEAVZ010000531.1:0-3081 GCA_041160645.1 Acidobacteriota bacterium | reverse complement strand
GACCCGCCACTCCCACCGTTCGACCTCGATCCTGCTGCACGGCGACGCCGGAAGCGGAAAGACGCACCTTCTCGCGCGACTCCAGGCCTGGCTGGCCGGGGAGCTGAAGATCTATGGCGCGGCCCCGCCGGCCATCTTCATTTCGGTGCGCATGCAGACCAGTCCGCAGATGATCTGGCGCCACCTGCAGAGCCGCTTTGGCGAGGACCTGCTCCGCTCGACGGCCAATGGACGGACCCAGCTCGAGCGAATACTGCTGCCCCGACTGGCCGAGTTCAGCCCGGCGATTGGAGAGCCGTGGCTCTGGCTGGAGCGAATCCAGCGGGAAGCCCGCACGACACCGCAGGCGGCCGAGGAGGCGGAGCAGGTGATCGACGCGCTGGATCAGTCCGTCGGCCTGAACGACCGCGACCTGACGATCGTCCTGACCCACCTCATTCTGGGTCGACACCGTCGCGATGTCCGGGCCTGGCTGCGCGGGGAATCTCTGCCGGAAGCCGCCCTCGCCCAGCTCGGACTGCGGATCGATCCGGAGGGCGATCCGGAAGAACGGGCGCGGACGCTCGTTCTGAGCCTCTGTCGGCTGACCGGACCAGCGATGCCGATCGTCTTCTGCTTCGATCAGGTCGAGGCCCTTCAATCCCATCCCCACGATCTGGCTGGTCTCCACCGCTTCGGACAGATGCTCGGCTTTCTGCACGATGAGACAGAGAACACGCTGCTCATCTCGTGCATTCTCTCGATCTTCATCGATTCGCTCAACAAGGCGATCATCTCTTCGGACTATGACCGGATGCGGTCGTTTGGCCATCTCCCGCTGATGGCCCTCACTCCTCCGGAGGCCAAGAGGCTTGTCGAAGCCCGGCTGAACTCGACCCCCGGACTCCAAAGCTGGCGTGCCGCCCATCCCGAGCGCTTCTGGCCACTCTCCGAGGAGACGATCGACGCGGCGCTGCGGCGCAATATCAACACCCCCCGGGCGCTCCTCTCCTATTGCGCCGACCAGTTCGAGCTCAACTGGCGGCCGGAACTGGATCTCCAGCGCCCCTCGAACCAGGACTTCCTGACGCAGGAGATGGAAGAGCGACTCGAAAGAGCGGCCGCGACGGTCAGTCCGGAGCAGACCGGGCTGATCCTGGCCCACGGCCTGCCGCTCCTGCTGCGCATCGTCGATCCACGCTGGGAACGTGGCGCAACCGCGCCGCTGAAAGGGGTCGACCTGGTCATCGAGAGTGAACTGGGGCGGGTCGTTCTCAGCCTCTGCAACCAGAACAATATGACAACCCTCGCCTCGCACCTGCGCCGACTACGCGACCAGATGGTCGACCGGGTGCTCGAAGATGGCGGACACGACCGCCATCTGCTGATCAGGGATGTCCGGATGCCGATCAGTTCGCATGCCCGCAAGACGAGGGAGTATCGTGAAGAGCTGCTGACGCTTGGCTTTCACTGGATCGGCGTGACCGCCGAGATGATCACCGCCCTCGACGGCGCGCGGTGCCTCCTCTCCGAAGCCAAGGCGGGAGACCTCGCCAATGGCGTCGAATCGATCAGTGAGCAGGAGGTTCAGCAATGGCTGCTCGCCAACCTGACGACGCGCCTGCGACCGCTCCACGAACTGCTGGAGATGGTTCTCCCGACTCCCTGGCCCCTGGCCGCGCAGCCGCCGGCGCCACAGGGAGGAGCAGCGGAGGCGGAATTCAATCTCTGTGAGGATATGAGTGAACTGTTGGCGTTTCACCACCTCCTCTCGGTCGAGTATCTGTCAATGCGACTCGATCGTGAGCCGGAAACGATCGAGCAATGCGCACGGCGCCATCCGGAGCGCTTTGGCCTGCTGACCGGCCCGCCGGCTGTCCTCTTTCAGCCAACTCTTGAAGCCTTGCGCAACGATGAGTCGTCCGCTCGGGAAGGCCGCGCGGGCAGTCCGCTCGGGAGCGGCCATTAGTTTTCTGAGAAGAGTCGGGGTGGCAATGGAGAATGGCAGATGACGATCAACCTTCAGGTGAGCGATGTCCGGGACCAGATCGACCAGCGAGCGGGGAGACGATCAACCGCGTCTGTCGCCAGTCGGCTCTTCAATGAGACGCTGGTCGACCTGCTGGGCAGTGATCGAAAGCTCAACCTGCACGCGGCGATCGAGGAGGTCGAACCAACCCTTGAGAACTGGAAACGGGCGCTGATCGGCCACACCTACCACCGGCTGGTGGGGCCGCGGCTCCTGCGCCAACAGGCGCGGCTGCACCATCTCTCCGACCAGATTCTGACGCTCTGGGATGCCGTCCAGGAATTGTGCGGCTGGCTGGCTGGCCTGCTGATCGAGGCATACGAGAATGGTGATGAAGACCTCTCGGGATTCGAGTGGCGACGGATCGCTGACCCGGTCTCGATTGAACTCGATCGGCAGCGGCTCGCCCAAGCCAGTGAGTCAGTAACCATCGCGGGGCAGCTCGATCAGGTTTGGCAGTCACCATTGAACCGTGAATGGGTCATGATTGCCCTGCGGACCGACCAGACCTCCCCGCTCACCGACCTGCTGGAGGCGAGCCTGACCCACCTGCTTCTGCAGGCCGCGGGCGAGTCGCTCGACGCTCCCCTGGCCTTGCGACGAATCAATTTTACTCCGACGCGGGACGAGCAGATCTATGAGCCCCCAGCGCTGCTCGCGGCGCGTGAGCAGCTCCTCGAGCTGATCAGCGCAAGCCGTGGACCGCGCCGGGAGGCGATGCTCGCGGAGACGGTGGCAACCGACTCCGCCGTGCTCGGTGATCGTCTGCTGGCCATCCTCCGCGAGGATGGCTTGACGGCCCGGCTCGATCCGCCAGTCCTTGCCGCGTGGGCCTTTCTGCGCTTTCCGGTCATCGTCGGCGAGCGCTGGCGTGGGAGATCCGCCGCGCGACTGGCGCGCGAGATCCAGGTCCGGCTCAAACTCGACGCCCCGCCCCAGCTGAGCACCGATGGACAACGATTGCTGATCGACCTGCAGCGACCCGACCGTCAGACGATCACCCTGGCCGCGGTGCTTGATCAGGTGCCGGTTGGCGACCCGTGGGTCGGGTCGGCCCGCGCGCCGCTGGGGGT
>JBEAVZ010000514.1:0-2654 GCA_041160645.1 Acidobacteriota bacterium | reverse complement strand
TTTTTGACAACGTCCTCGATCCGCTGTTGCAGCTCTCACTCGAGTATAAGGAAGTGATCGTCGCCTGGGAGTTGATCAACGAGCCGGAATGGGTAGTCAGTCCACCCTGGTATAAATTCTGGCAGAATGACCCGCAGCGCACGATCCCTCAGAGCCGGATGAAGGAGTTTCTGCAGGCAGGAGTTGCGCGGATCAATCAGTTCGAGAATGGCGTCTTCAAGTCGACGATTGGGTTTGCCTATCCACGTTCGCTGACGGAATGGCGATCGATCGGGGCGACGCTCGATCAGTTCCACTACTATCCGGCGCCGCACGAACGGCTTCCCGATCTCGGCGGCGGGGTGATTGTCGGTGAGCTGGCGACGGCGGCCGATTTCCGCCCGTGGGCGGAATTGAGCCGGCAGACGGTGGATGAGCGGTTGCGCCTGCTGGAGGCACGCGGCTATCCGGCCGCCTGGCTCTGGTCGGCGGGAGAGAATGGGGAGGCGACCAGCTGGACCGCCGTTGAAAAGGAGCAGGTCCGGCAGTACTTGCGTGATCGTGTGTCGACTCAGGCGTGAGTGACCAAATGAATATATCGATCGTTTAAAAGGCCCTCTTCACCCTCATTTCGTCCGACGTCAAGGGAATCGCTGGCACGGCGCCGATGCGCCCTTGGATGGCGGCCTTGCTTAAGGTGATGGGTTTGCGAAGAGCCAATGGCATTACCTGTCAGATTAAACTGTTAGATATCAGAGGCTAACCCTGCATATGTCGTAGAGTTGCTATTGGGAGTTCGATCTTGCTCCGATTATATTTTACTCAGGGTAGGGAAAATTGGGTGATCATTGACAACATCGAGACGATCAACAGCTCTATCGAAATAACACGAACGTAGGGGCGGTTCGTGAACCGCCCAAAATCCTGACCAAAATGCCCATCCCAAAATGAATGCGACACATCGACGTGGTCTCCGGGCGAATTGCACCTGGCGAATGACAGGGGCGGTTCACGAACCGCCCCCTACACACGTTTCAATAACCACGATACGTTGATACGATCAACAACTCTATCGAAATAACAGTAAGCCTTCGGTGATCCGGCGTGACTTGCAAAAATTATCGTTCAGCCTGGAAATCGGACTATTAATTCCCAGTCGATCATGCTGTTGCTGAGACCCCAGTAGGAAAATCTCTCACAGAGGTGACAAAGCAATGGATGATGAAAGTATTCCGACCACAAGCAAGTCAGAGATTGAAGGCCTGATCAGGCAGATCCGCGCGAGCAGCCTCGATCCTGCAGCCTTGGATAAGATCGAGCGGCCGCTGCGGACGGTTTTGTCATTGGTCCTGCTGCTCAAGAAGAAGAATACGTCAATCACCAAGTTGAAGAAGCTGATCTTTGGTAAAAAGTCTGAACGCGACAGAGATTCAAAAAAGTCGCCATCCGGTAAGAGCACTGGTGGCGAAGCAGGCGCAGCAGAAGATACCGTGACAGGAGAAAAGGCTCTGCATCAGGAGTGTGAAACGAAGGTGAAGAGCAAGGGGCACGGCCACCGCCCACTATCGGACTATACCGGAGCGTCAGTGGTCGCATGCAGCAACAAGGATCTGCGCCCTGGCGATTCCTGTCCGGAATGCATTGGAAAGGGGCGACCTTCGGAAAGGCGACGGGTGATGAGCCAATAACCGTAGCCGTCGTAACAGAGCAGTTTGAGAGCCGATCCACGGCGGTTACGGAAGACAAAGAAGGCGCCGGAGAAAGGATCCTCGGCGAGCTTCTGCTTGCAGAGTGCGGCGAGCCCATCGATGCCATTACGGAAATCGATGGGCTGGCAGGCGATGAGGATGCGCAGTTGAGGGATGAGTTGAATCATTGTGAGACACCACTGAGAAATTCAGCACAGATGAGCTTGATGATGTCGACACTCGATGGTGGGACGGTGATGAGAATGTTTGAACCATCGCGGCGATCGATGCGGATCTGGCAAAGGTCTGGCCGGACAGGTTAAACCGAAGCTGGGACGGACGGGTGAGGAAGGGCGACAAAGTCGATGCGTTGATGATCGCGAGGGCGGACGGAGACTGGCGGGGAAGCCATCCTGAAACGATACGGATCGAGTTTGAGAGCCTTTTTGATAAGCCTGACCGGATGGCGTGAGAGAGATTCGGTAATGGCGTCGCGAAGCTCGGTTGGCAGGGCTTCACGAATGAACCGACGGGTGGTGCGCCAGTGATCGACACGGATTTTGAGATCGAGCAGGTTCTGCGGGAAAGTGGAATCCATAAAGTTCCTCCGGAGACGTGAAATGGGTACGGAGGGGAGGATAGAGAAGGGACGTGGAGATTTCACGCCGGATCACCGAAGGCTTACGTTTGTCATGGTTAGCAGCTGGGATTTCTGATGGAGAGCCAGCGCTTATCCTTGTATTCCTGCCCATAAGACCTGAATTGGAAACGCCGATCGAGTAGATGGAGGGAGGTCAGTCTTGAAGCCAGTCGACCACAACCAGTCGGAACCCACAGCGCCGACAGTCGCGCAACCGGGGTGGCCCTCCACCGTGATCAAAGTCGCGAAGGTGCGACCGGCAAAGACTTCACTGCCTGAAGTCCTGTCAAAGGAGGCAGTGGAGGCGTTGCTGACCGGACCGTCGTTCTGGCGCAAGTCTGTCACAC
>JBEAVZ010000511.1:0-2800 GCA_041160645.1 Acidobacteriota bacterium | reverse complement strand
ACCTCGCCTATGTCTTTGCCCTTTCGCAGTTCTTCGTCGCCTGGGCGATTGCCGGACTCTATGTGCGGGCAGCCGGTCGGTTCGACCGGCAGTCGCAGGAGATCATTCGTCAGGCGAAGGGGGGGCGGTAGACTATGTCGGCATCACTGATTATGTTTCTCGGGTTTGTCGCGGTGACGCTGGGCGTCACCTGGGGGGCGGCGCGCCGGTCGGCCGGGTCGAGCGCCTATTTTGCCGCGGGCCGGTCACTGACCGCCTGGCAGAACGGGATTGCCGTCGCCGGCGACTATATGAGCGCCGCGTCATTCCTCGGCATCGCCGGAATTATCGCCTTTCAGGGATATGATGGTTTCATGTACTCGGTCGGCTGGCTGGTGGCCTACCTGACCGTTCTGCTGGTCGTCGCTGAACCGCTGCGCAATGCCGGCAAGTATACGATGGCCGATGTCCTCGCCTACCGGCTCAGTCCGCGTCCTGTCCGCGCCCTGGGCGCTCTCTCCACCCTCACGGTCAGCACTTTCTACATGATTGCGCAGATGGTTGGCGCCGGAGCGCTCGTCTCGCTGCTGCTCAAGGATACCGGGGTCACCTATCGTTCGGCGGTGATCGGCATTGGGATCCTCATGATCGTCTATGTTGTCTTTGGCGGGATGCTCGCGACAACCTGGGTCCAGATCATCAAGGCGATTCTGCTTCTCAGCGGAACGGTGCTGCTCAGTATCCTCGTCCTCAAATACTTTGGCTTCAGTCTGGGCCGCTTCTTCGAGGCCGTGACTCAGGTCACCTATCACGATGCGGCCGGCAATCTGGTCACACAGAATTTTCTGACACCGGGCCTGCGATACAAGCCGCCTTATGGGGCGCTCGATCTGATCTCACTCGGCATGGCGCTGATCTTTGGAACGGCTGGTCTGCCACATATTCTGGTCCGCTTCTACACGGTGCCGGATGCCAAAACCGCCCGGGGCAGCGTCGTCTGGGCGATGATCATCATTGGCACCTTCTATATTCTGACCACTTTTCTCGGTTTTGGGGCGGCGACGATCATTGGCCGTGACTATATCGCCGCCAATGGCGGAACCAACATGAGCGCGCCGCTGCTGGCCCGTTCGATCGGTGGGGATCTCTTCTTCGCCTTCATCTCGGCGATCGCCTTTGCGACCATTCTCGCGGTTGTCGCCGGACTGACGATCAGCGCCTCAACTTCTTTTGCCCATGACTTCTGGACCAATGTGCTCCACCACGGTCGGGAGATGAAGCCGGGCGAAGAGGTGCGGGTCGCCCGGGTGACGGCCTTCGTCGTGGGGGCGGTCTCAATCGGCCTCGCGATCATGCTTGGGCCGACAGCCAACGTCGCCTTTCTGGTCGCCCTCGCCTTCGCGGTCGCCGCATCGGCCAACCTGCCGGCGATCGTCCTGTCACTCTTCTGGCCGCGTTTCAACACGCGCGGGGCAGTGGCCGGGTTGGCGACCGGTCTGGTCTCATCGCTGGTTCTCATTCTGATCAGCCCTAGTCTGATGAAGTCCAATGCGATCTTCCCGCTCGAAAATCCGGGAATTGTCAGCATTCCGCTCGGCTTTCTTGGAGCGATCATTGGTACGCTGCTTGGACGCGAGCCGGCGGCCGAAGCAAAATATACCGAACTGAATGTGCGGGCCAACACCGGCATCGGTGCGGAGAAGGCTGAAATGCACTGATCATTTTGGGGGAGCGTCCCCGAATTTTTGTGAGGAGTAGAAGCAATTATGTCGAATAACCAGGATCCATCAACGATCAAATCGGTCCTCAACGAAACACGCATCTTTCCGCCTCCGCCGGAGTTCCAGGCCCAGGCCCAGATCCGGAGCATGGACGAGTACCACCGGCTGTGCGCCGAGGCCGAGGCCGATCCTGAGGGGTGGTGGGGCCGGCAGGCCGAGCGGCTCCACTGGTTTCGCAAGTGGGACAAGGTTCTCGAGTGGGATCTCCCGTTTGCCAAATGGTTTGTGGGTGGAACGACCAACGTCGCCTACAATTGTCTCGATCGGCACCTCACGACCTGGCGACGGAACAAGGCGGCGATCATCTGGGAGGGGGAGCCGGGTGAGGTGCGAACGCTGACCTACCAGCAGCTTCACGATGAGGTCTGCCGCTTTGCCAATGTCCTCAAAAAGATGGGCGTGCAGAAGGGAGATCGGGTGGCGCTCTACATGCCGCTCATCCCGGAGCTGGCGATTGCGATGCTCGCCTGTGCGCGGATCGGCGCGGCCCACTCGATCGTCTTTGGCGGCTTCTCGGCCGATGCCCTCCGTGACCGGATCAACGATGCCGGTTGCACCGCGGTGGTGACGGCGGATGGAGGATACCGACGCGGCGGAATCGTTGCGCTGAAGGCGGCGGTCGATGAGGCAGTCAGACAGACGCCGAGCGTCCGGACCTGCATTGTTGTCAAGCGAACCGGATCGGATGTCCACATGCAGCCGGGCCGCGATCACTGGTGGCACGAGCTGATGCTGACCGTCGACGCCAACTGTCCGGCGGAGCAGCTCGATAGTGAGCATCCCCTCTTCATCCTCTACACTTCCGGAACCACCGGCAAACCGAAGGGCATTCTGCATACCACCGGAGGCTATCTTACCCAGGCCTCACTGACCCACCAGTGGGTCTTTGACATCCGCGACGAGGATGTCTACTGGTGTACGGCCGACATTGGCTGGGTCACCGGACACAGCTATGTTGTCTATGGCCCATTGGCCAACGGGGCGACGACGCTCATGTACGAGGGCGCGCCGAACCACCCCTCGCCAGACCGGTTCTGGGA
>JBEAVZ010000512.1:0-17684 GCA_041160645.1 Acidobacteriota bacterium | reverse complement strand
TTTCGTTGCCGCCGGTTGGCCGCGCTCCGGCCCAGGTTCAGGCCAGTCTCCAGCGCGGCAAGTTTCGCGATTGGATGATAAACTCACCCCGCGTTAATCTCAATGGCTCACCGGTCGGCCTTCGACCCGGTTCGTGGTACTATGAGTCGCTATGGACTTTCAACTCGTCTCTGACTACCGACCACAGGGAGACCAGCCGGCGGCCATCGAGGCCCTCGTCAGCGGGCTCTCCGCCGGACTCAAGGATCAGGTGCTGCTGGGAATCACCGGGAGCGGCAAGACCTTCACCATCGCCTCGGTCATTCAGCAGGTCAATCGACCCGCCCTGGTCATGGCCCACAACAAGACGCTCGCGGCCCAGCTCTACCAGGAGTTCCGCGGCTTCTTCCCGCATAATGCCGTCGAGTATTTCGTCAGCTACTACGACTACTACCAACCCGAGGCCTACGTCCCCTCGAGCGACACCTACATCGAGAAGGAGGCGACGATCAACGACGAGATCGATCGGCTGCGCCTCTCCGCGACCCGCTCCGTCTTTGAACGGCGGGATGTGATCATCGTCGCCTCGGTCTCCGCAATCTATGGTATCGGCGATCCCGACACCTACTATGGCATGCTGATGTGGGTCGAACCCGGGCAGCGGATCAGCCGGAACGAGCTGATCAAACGACTGGTCGAACTGCTCTACGAGCGCAACGACATCGAATTTGGCCGCGGAACCTTTCGGGTCCGGGGCGACGTGGTCGAGGTCTATCCAAGCTATGAAGAGAAGGCCCTCCGGATCGAGCTCTGGGGGGATGAGATCGATTCGATCTCGACGATCGATCCGCTGCTCGGCGAGGTGCTGAAGAAGCACGACCAGCGGGTGGCGATCTTTCCAAAGACCCATTATGTGACAAGCCGGGCAACGGTCAAGCAGGCGGTCAAGACGATCCGCGAGGAGCTCGAATGGTGGGAACCGCAGCTGGTGGCCCAGGGAAAAGCGATCGAGGCGCAACGCCTCCACCAGCGGGTCATGTACGATCTGGAGATGTTCAACGAGCTCGGCTACTGCCGGGGCGTCGAGAACTACTCGCGCCATCTCACGCAGCGGGGGGTCGGAGAGCCTCCGCCAACCCTCTTCGACTACCTTCCTGACGAGACGATGGTCATCATCGATGAGAGTCACCAGTCGGTTCCGCAGATTCGGGGGATGTACAATGGAGATCGCGCGCGCAAGCAGACGCTCGTCGACTTCGGTTTTCGGCTCCCCTCAGCCCTCGACAACCGTCCGCTGAAGTTCGAGGAGTGGGAGCAGCGGATCGGGCAGACCATCTATGTCTCGGCAACCCCGGGTCCGTATGAGCTGCGCCAGTCGGGCAGCGAAGTGATCGAGCAGATCATTCGTCCCACCGGTCTGCTCGATCCGGAGGTTGAGGTTCGGCCCATCCGTGGTCAGATCGACGATCTGCTCGCCGAGGTGCGGCAGCGGGTCGGCCAGGGTGAGCGGGTGCTGGTGACAACCCTCACCAAGAAGATGGCCGAGGATCTCGCCGACTACTATGGCGACCTTGGTGTGCGCGTCCGCTACATGCACTCCGAGATCGACACGCTTGAACGGATCAGAATCCTGCGCGACCTGCGCAAGGGCGAGTTCGATGTCCTGGTCGGGATCAACCTGCTCCGCGAGGGGCTCGATCTGCCGGAGGTCTCGCTGGTCGCCATCCTCGATGCCGACAAGGAAGGCTTTCTGCGCAGTGAATCCTCGTTGATTCAGACCATTGGGCGAGCGGCGCGGAATGCCCGTGGCAAGGCCATCCTCTACGCCGACCGGATCACCGATTCGATGCGCCGGGCGATCGGGGAGACCCAGCGACGGCGCCAGAAACAGCACGAATACAATCTCGAGCACGGCATCACTCCCCAGTCGATCATCAAACCGATCGAGGCGACGCTCGTCACCGCCTATGAGGCCGACTATTTCAAGGTTCCGCTCAATATCGAGGACTTCGAAGGCTACAGTCGCGAGAAGATCGAGGAGACGATCACCCAGCTCGACCACGAGATGCGCGAGGCCGCCCGCTCCCTCGAGTTTGAAAAGGCGGCCTCCCTGCGCGACCGGATCAAGTATCTGCGCGAACGCGAACTCGCCTGACCAGACTCTACGCTGGGTGGGAAGCCGGAAAGTGGGAGAGAGTCTGACGATCTGGCCGGAATCCTGCGGCTTACGAGTGGGTTGGCCGCAAGTTCTCCGGCCTTTGATGGAATTCGGGGATCAAAATCCCGGTTTAAACCTGGGTCCAAATCTGGGTCCAAATCTGGGTCCAGCTCATGTCCCTGCCGCGCGGACTGTCTTCTTCAACGGCCCACCCCAGCTCTAATCATTAGCACTTTAATGATTAATGATGCCCGTTCGACCGAGCAGAATATTGAAGAGCTGGTCGGTCTGGTGGTAACATCTCTCCCCCCGTAGTAAATCCAATCACCATCACCCCGTAGGTGGTCGAGTCCCCTGACATTCATCTGGGAAGTGAGCTCGATCAATTATGAAAGAAGACCGCGGCTGGCCGAGTTGTCGGCATAGTTTCCTCCACCGTCGTCAGTTCAGACAAACCTCCTGGCGAGCGACACTGCTGGCAATGTCGATTGTCCTGGCGGCGCTGGCTTCGAGCGCGGCTGGGCGGGTCTGGCCGTGGCTGGATCGCGTCAGCGCCGCGACGCGACCAGCGGACGGATCCGACGAACTGGCCGAGGTCTTGAAACGGATGGAGGAGCAGGCCGCGAACATGATCCGCCACGACCAGGCTGAACAGCACTTTGAGGAGTTGCGGACAAAGATTGCGCAACGCGGAATCATTCCGGTCATCGTGCAGCTTCGTGCCCCTTTCCGGCCGGAGTCGGAACTGTCGAACGAGGTGGAGGTCAACGGACAGCGGAACTACATCAAGCGGGTCCAGAACAGTATCATCACCAACCTCTTTGGTTATGACCCGGCTTCACTGAAACAGTACGAGTGTATTCCTTATCTGGCTCTTCGCGTCAATTCGATCGGCCTTGAATGGTTGAACAACTCCGCCGAGATTCTCGATATCGGTGAGGATATGATCACCCAGCCGGCCCTGACCGAGAGTGTGAAACTGATTGGCGGAGAGAATGCCTGGAAGAGCGGCTACACGGGAGCCGGCCAGACGATTGCGGTCATCGACAGCGGAGTCGATAGTCAACACCCATTTCTGGAGGGAAAGGTGGTGGCAGAGGCCTGCTTTTCGACCAATTTTACCGCGTTTGGAGCCAGCTCGCTCTGCCCGGGCGGCGCAGTCTCCTCGACGGCGACCGACTCGGGGCGCCCCTGTTCATTGAATAGTGCGGCGTGCGGTCACGGAACGCTGGTCGCCGGGATCGCGGCCGGGCGGGGAGCGGAGTTTGCCGGCGTAGCGAAGGACGCGACGGTCATCTCCATCCAGGCCTTCACCCGCTTCCAGGGCAGCAGTCTCTGCGGGGCGGGCGTGAGCGAGTGCATCGGCGCCTTCGACTCGGATCTGCTTGCGGCGCTCGAACAGGTCTACTTGTTGCGCAAGTTCTATTCGATCGCCGCCGTCAACCTCAGTGCCGGGAGCGGACGTTACAGCTCGACCTGTGACAGCAACTTTCCGGCGATGAAGTCGTTGATCGATCAGCTCCAGGGTGTCGGCGTCGCGACGGTCGTCGCCTCAGGCAATCAGCGTTACACCAACGCGATCAACACGCCAGCCTGCATCTCCTCGACGATCAGCGTCGGTTCGACGAACGGCCAGATTAACCAGACCAAACAACCTGGCCAAACTGGTCAAACTGGCCAAACTGATCAGTCTGGCCAGACCGAACAGGTCTCCAGCTTTTCGAACAGTTCGACCCTCGTCAAGCTGCTCGCGCCGGGTGAGAACATCAAGTCGTCGATCCCGGGCGGCGACTACCGGTTCAGTTCCGGGACATCGATGGCCGCGCCCCACGTCTCCGGAGCTTTCGCGCTGGCGCGTCAGAAGGCCCCGCACGCCAGCGTTGCGATGATCCTCAGCTCCCTGACCATGACCGGAGTCAGAATCACCGACCCGCGCAACAATGTGACGCGACCGCGGATCCAGGTTGACGCGGCACTCAACTACCTCGCGACGACCATCCCGCCAAATCCGATTCCGTTCCCTCCGAGCGACCTCACGGCGACAGCAAGCTCGCGCAGTATGATTACGCTGCGGTGGCGGGACAACTCGAACAACGAGCAGGGATTTCTGATCCGGCGGCGGACGGATACCGAGTATGGGTGGTCGATCATCGGACAGGTCCCGCCGGGGGTCAACTCATTCCAGCACACCAATCTTCGTCCGGGCCTGACCTACTACTATTCGATCATCGCCTTCAACGCGACCGGCGAGTCGGAGATGTCGAACGAGGCTTACGGGCGAACCCCGGATTCGGGACCGGCGGGCCCGACCAGGCTCGCGGCGACGGTTCTCGGCAAGTCCGAGATCGTTCTCAACTGGCAGGACAATTCGAACGAGGAGACCGGGTACCGCATCTATCGCCGTCGCGGGAATGGCGATGGATGGGCGAGGATATTGACCGTTGGCGCCAATCTGACCTCGCTGCGTCTGGGTGGCCTCAATCCGGGCATGGTCTACTATTTTGCCATCAGCGCCGTCAGCCGAAGTGGAGAGTCAGTACTCTCCAACGAGGTGAGCACGATGACCGGACTTTTGCCGCCGCGCGCCCCATCAGCGGTGCGGGCGGTGCCGATGTCGACGAGCAAGATCAGCCTGAGCTGGCAGGACAATTCGGACAATGAGCTTGGTTTCCGCATCCGCCGCCGCCTGGCCCCCAACAAGGAATGGGAGACCATCGCGGAGGTTGGAGCCAACACCACCAGCTATGATGACCGCAATCTGCCTTCCGGCGCCAGCTGCTACTATCTGGTCACCGCGCTCAACACTGCCGGAGAATCGGCGCTCTCCGGGGAGACGATGGCCGCGACGCTGCTCAACGATGGCCTCTCGATTCCCGAATCGCCAAGCGACTTGATCGCTATGGCCAACTCGAACTCGAATGTCGAGCTGCAGTGGATCGACAACTCGACGAGTGAGATGGGCTTCCAGGTCTGGGAGCAGGCTGGCTCAACCAGCCAGTGGCGGCTGGTGGCCATGATCAGCGCGGATACGACCACCTTTGAACGGAACGGGCTGCTGGCAGGGGAAATCTACACTTACCTGATCAGATCCTACAATGGCGCCGGAGAGTCGGTCGACTCCAACAAAGTCTCGGTCATGGTTCCCAAGATGAACTTCATTCCCCTCGGCAACAACCAGACGGTCGGCCTGGACATCGATCGATTCGAGAAACTCTATTTTCGGATCTATGCGCCGGCGGGAGTCCAGCAACTGACCATCGAGACCGGCGGGGATGGCAATGTCGACCTCTACCTGCGGGCCGAGAACCAGCCCAACCAGCTCTTTTTCAACTGCCGCTCCATGCACGCCGGCTCGAATGAGCGCTGCACGATCAAGCTGCCCCAGGCCGGCAACTGGCACATTCTCGCTTACGGGAACCACCCGCTGGCGAGCCGGTTCACCATCAGCGCCAGGTACACCATGAAATAACTGGCGCGGTTGGTGAAACAGATCAGACAGATGAGACAAAGCGGGCCCGGTGAAGCAGAATCTTCACCGGGCCCGCGCGGTTGCGTCACCTGAGGCAGATTAGATGGCCTTCTCGCGCCGTGGATCCCAGCGCATGTAGCGCTGCTTGCGATAGGACTGGACGGCCATGCCGACCGCGACCACTGTATGGTAGCCGAGATGGACATCGCACTTGAGCGCCGCGCCATTTCTGATCGCGTCCTGCAGATTGCGATGGTGCAGCGCGATGTCCTCGCCGCCAGACTTCTGATGGACAATCTCCGACTTCCCTTCACCGAAGAGGCGCTGCGGTCGGATAGTGAACCCGGTGCGGGTAAACTCGATCGTTCCATCGTGTCCGCGGATGACGTGCGGAATCGGGGTGTCATTGGCCATCGATGAGACGCAGATGACCGTCGGGCCGCCGGGATAGTCGCAGATCATATTGAAAGTGTCGGGAATCTCCGCGACACTCGAGCTGAACTGCCACTTTCCTCCCGTCGCCACCACCTTCTCCGGGAACTTCAGATCGATCGCCTTGAGCATACGGGTCAGACGGTGGACGAAGAGGTCAGTCGCGATCCCGCCCGAGTAGTCCCAGTAACGACGCCAGTGAAAGAACCGGTCCGGATCGAAGGGACGCTTTGGCGCCGGGCCGAGCCAGGCATTCCAGTCGAGGTTGACTCCAGGTTTGACATCCGGGTCCATGCGGCCAACCCAGAAATCGTCCCGATGGTTGCGTGAGTAGTCGATCTGCGCCTGAACGACCTTGCCGATGGCACCTTCCTTGATGTACTTCCGGGCCGTCTCGTATGAGTCGTCAGACATTCCCTGGACTCCGACCTGCATCTTGACACCGGTCTGCTCGATCTTCTTGACAACCTTCTTTCCTTCTTCGATCGACCAGGTCATCGGCTTTTCACAGTAGATATGCTTGCCGGCATCGGCGGCATCGAGGGTCATGCGGGCGTGCCAATGCTCAGGGGTGACGATTGTCACATAGTCGATATCCTTCGAATCGAGGATTTGGCGATAGTCGGTATAGGCCTTGGCACCGGTGGCCTTGACGCCAAGATCGAGGTTCCGCTGGTAGACGTCACAAACGGCAACGATCTCGACATTGTCAGTATTCTTCATGCCGAGGAGGGCCGGGATATGGGCACCACGGGCCAGTCCACCACATCCGATGACCCCGACGCGCAATCGACTGTTTGCTCCCTGAATCCGATCACGGCTTGCCGCGTAGGCGACCGTCGACGCGACCGTGCTCGACACAAATGCCCTTCTGGTGATTCTGTTCTGATCTTTCATTGCTGGTATCATCCCCGGGGAGAGCAGATGAACAACCGTTCCCCCACTGAATGGATCTCCTCTGTTAAAATGGAAATGGACGATTGATCTTTGGACGATTGATCAGGTAGATAGTACCTGTTTCGGTCGAAAACCTCCAGAAGCAATGCCCCCTGATTGCCGATGACAGTTGCGACAAATTGCCGGGTGAAACTATACTCTCTTCTTTGCAGTAAAGGCACAGGAACAAGGGAAACATGTCATTCAATTTTACAACGGCAGGCGAGTCACACGGACGAGCGCTGGTGGCCACCGTCGAGGGGCTGCCAGCAGGGCTACCGATCGATATCGGTTATATCAATCACGAACTATGGCGGCGGCAGCAGGGCTATGGTCGGGGTGGTCGAATGAAGATCGAGACCGACCAGGTTCAGATTCTGACTGGAGTTCGGCACGGCGAGACGATCGGATCGCCGATCGCGCTGATGGTCGAGAACCGTGATTTCAAGAACTGGCTGGAAGTGATGGCGGTGGAGCGGCCCGCGCAGCCCCCGGAGCGGGATCGCAAGGTGATCCGTCCCCGTCCCGGGCACGCCGATCTGGTTGGCGGGCAGAAGTACGACCGGCACGACCTGCGGGATATCCTGGAGAGGGCGAGTGCACGGGAGACGACGATGCGGGTCGCCGTTGGCGCCCTGGCCCGACTCTATCTGCGCCAGTTCGGGATCGAGCTGGCGAGCCACGTCATCCAGCTCGGAGAGATCAGCGTCAGCAATCCGCAGATCGGCTGGGAGGAGATTGTCTCCCTCTACGATGACACCCATCTGCGGTGTGCCGATGCGGCCGCCAGTGCACGGATGACCGAACGGATCGACCAGGCCGGGGTGACCGATGGCGACACACTCGGTGGCATCTTTGAAGTCGTCGTGAAAGGTTGCCCCCCCGGGCTTGGGTCTCATACCAGTTGGCTGGGCAAGCTCGACGGGCAACTGGCCCAGGCAATCATGTCGATCCACGCCGTGAAGGCGGTCGAGCTCGGCGAGGGAGTGGCCAATGCGGGACGGCCTGGTTCGCAGGTCCACGACGAGATCGGGTTTGACGGCGACGATCACCGGTTCTACCGACTCTCCAATCGAGCCGGTGGGCTCGAGGGAGGCATGACCAATGGAGAGGAGCTCCGGGTTCGCGGCTATCTCAAGCCCATCGCGACACTCCGCAAGCGGCTGAAGAGCGTCAATATCGAGACAAAAGAGCCTATGGAATCGGACTTTGAGCGGTCGGATGTCACTGCCGTCCCCGCGGCTGGGGTGATTGGCGAGGCAATGGCGGCAATCGTCATTGCCCGGGCCTTCCGTGAGAAGTTCGGAGGAGACTCACTGCTTGAGACGCGCCGCAACCTGGCGGGATACCTCGCACAATTGAAGGAGTATTAACGAAAGCGATGAAACTGCATATCGTAAAGTATGGTGATCCGGTTCTTCAGCGGGCTGGAGACGAGATCACCAATATTGACGGGGAGCTGGTGAGCTTTATCGACAATATGTTCGAGACCATGTACGAAGCTCACGGCGTCGGACTGGCCGCGCCGCAGGTGGCATTGTCAAAGAAGCTGTTTGTCATGGATGTCAGCAGCGGCAAGGAGAAGAAGGAACGGATCACCTGCATCAACCCGCAGATCGTCGAGACCAAGGGCAAGGTGATCAGCGAAGAGGGTTGCCTGAGCTTTCCGGGGATCTATTTCGAGGTAGAGCGGCCGGAGGTGATCACCGTGTCGGCACTCGATCTGAATGGCAACGAGTTTACTTTCGAGGCTTCCGGACTGGCTGCCCGGTGTGTGCTGCACGAGAACGATCACATCAACGGCAAGGTCTTCATCGAGTATCTGAGCCCGCTCAAACGTGAACTGGTCGGCAAGAAGATCAGGAAGAGGATCAAGGCCGGTGACTGGGATACCGACTGGGATTAATCGACCGGCGATCACCTGACAAACCGTATGAGACTGATCTACCTTGGGACGCCACAATTTGCCGTGCCGCCACTCGAGAAGCTGATCGCCGCCGGTCACGAGATCCTGGCGGTGATTACACAGCCTGATCGTCCGGTCGGGCGGAAGCAGGTGCTGACGCAACCGCCGGTGAAGGTGCTCGCCCTGGCCCGCGGAATCCCGGTTCACCAGCCGGAGAAGATTCGCACGCCGGAAGCGCGGGCGATCTTCGAACCACTCTTCAAGTCCGCCGACGCGGCGATCGTCGCCGCCTACGGGAGAATCCTGCCAGTCTGGATGCTCGAAGCGCCCCGTCGCGGATGCCTCAACATCCACTCTTCCCTGCTCCCAAAGTACCGTGGGGCAGCACCAATCAACTGGGCCATTGCCGAGGGTGAGACAGAGACCGGAGTTACCCTCATGCAGATGGACGAAGGGATGGATACCGGGGCGATCATCGCCCAGCGGAGTGTCTCGATTGGCGCGGAGGAGACAGCGGAGCAACTGACCTTGCGACTTGCCGATCTGGGAGCGGAACTTTTGCTGGATACCCTGCCGGCGATTGCCGACGGCAGAGTTGTACCAGTCGCCCAGGACGAGTCGCAGGCGACCCTCGCCCCGATACTCAAACGTGAGGATGGCGAGGTGAACTGGGAACTGACTGCACAGCAGATCTGTCACCGGCGGCGTGGGTTCACGCCCTTTCCCGGCTGCCATACCTTTCTCGCCGGGCAACGGCTGGAGCTGGTGACCATTATCGCAAACACGAATCCGAGCGTGCCGGCCACCGCTCCCGGTACGATCACCCGGGTCGAACGTGACTCATTCTCCGTCCAATGTGGAGGCGGGACTGAACTGCTGGTGAGCACCGTCCAGCCGGCCGGCAAGCGCGAGATGAGCGTGCGTGATTTTCTGAACGGGTCGAAACTGCAGCCCGGTGATCGGTTGCCAGGATGATGGAGTCCGTCAGCCCTGCCAGACAAGCCGCCTTCGAGATCCTCCTGCGAATCGCAGTTGACGGTGCATATGCCACTCCCCTGCTGGCCGGCCAGCGCTACCGGCATCTCTCCCGCGAAGACCATCATCTGCTTCAGGAACTGACGCTGGGTGTACTCCGGCGCCAGGGCTGGCTCGATTTTCTGATCGAGCACTATGCGGGTCGTCCAGTGAAGAGGCTCGACACCGAGGTGGTTATTGCGCTGCGGCTTGGGCTCTACCAGTTGCAGTTTCTGAGCCGAATCCCTGCCCACGCGGCCATCAATGAGTCGGTCAATCTGGTCAGAATTGCGCGAAAGAAGAGCGCGGTGCCCTTCACCAACGCGATTCTGCGCAAGGCGCAACGGGATGGAGGTGGCGCCGAGGTCGCGCTGCCCGACGATCCGCTCGTGCGACTGAGCATCGTCGCCTCGACACCGCTCTGGATACTGGAGAGGTGGCAGCGGCGGTGGGGGATCGAGGAGACGAGTGCGCTGGCGATCGAGAGCAACCTCGCGCCAACCGTCGCCTTCCGTTATAACGAACGAATTTCGCCACGGGAGATGACCGACAACTGGCTGCGCGAAAACGGCGTCGTCACCCGGCCGTCAAGTCTCGTGCCTGGTGGCGCAGTCATCGAACAGGGCAGCCTTCCACCTCACGCACCTCCGGTAAGTCAGAACTGGATCTATCTGCAGGAAGAGTCGTCGCAACTTGTGGCGCAGCTCGCCATAGCCACTGACACATTGGCCGATGCATCTGGCCCGCGGTCGGTCTGGGACGTCTGTGCGGCACCCGGGGGAAAGAGCGCACTCATGGCGACGCTCCTCCCATCATCGAGCCTGCAGGTCGCGACCGACCTGCACGAATCGCGGTTGCGACTGATGCGCGAGCTTTTCATTCGCCAAGGGATTGAGAATATCCATCTCGCGCAGGTCGATCTGACGGCGGCAGGACCATTCGCACCGGAGAGTTTCGACCAGATCCTGGTTGATGCCCCCTGCAGCGGTCTCGGAACCATCCAGAAAAACCCCGAGCTCAAATGGCGGATGTCACGCGAAAAGATCGATGAACTGGCGGCCCGGCAGCAACAGATTCTCGAAACGGCCGCGGAATCGCTTCGCAACGGCGGACTTCTCACCTATTCTGTCTGCTCGACGGAGAGTGAAGAGGGCGAAGAGGTTGTGCAGTGGTTTCGTCATCGACATCAGAACTATCGCGATGTGACCAGAGAGCGGCTGGTCGAGATCGGGATCGATCCAGATTCACTGCTGACTGTATCGCAAGGTGCGCGAACCTTTCCGCATCGCCATCATACCGAAGGATTTTTTATCTGCGTACTCTGGAAAAGGAGATAGACCAGGCAATCATGAAGAGCGAGTTGATGAGAGGACTTAATGTACCCGCGTTGAGCATAGTCGATGAGCGCGGGCAGGTTCTGATCGAGGAGCAACGGCGACTGCTGCGCCACCTCGTTCAGGGAGGCGCAGGGACCAATGTCATCTTTGGAGTCGGAACGACTGGTGAGTGGAACCGGCTGCGCAACAATGAACGGTTGCGGGCGATGGAGGTAACGGTCGATGAGGTTCGGGCGATAAATCAAAGCCTTGGCACCTCGGTCGAATCCTGGGTGGGAGTCAACGGAAACACCAGGGCGGAGGTGCTCGCCAACCTCGAGGCCGCGATCCAGCTCGGTGCCGATGCGGCAGTGATCGCTCCGACGGCCATCGATGACCTGCACGTCGACGAGATGGTTCGATACTTTCAGCGCGAGGTAACCGATCTGGTCGAAGGGCAGTCTCGCGAGATCCCGATCTTCCTCTATGACAATGCCGATATCGCCTCGCCCGGTAATGTCCCGCACATCCCGACCCAGGTGGTGAAGCAACTGAGCCGACTGCCGTGGATCCGCGGTATCAAGGTCTCCGCTTCGATGCGTGAACTCGGCAATTATATGAAGGCCGCACTCCACTACAAACTTCCGGGAGAGTTCGGAGTCTACATTGGTAATGCAATGCTCATCTTCGACCTCTACCGCCCGAAGGACGGGATGATTGGACGGTTGCAGGAGGGCTGGCACGAGTATCTGCTCAACTACTCCCCGCCGATCGGGGTGATCTCGGGACCGGGCAATGTTCTGCCCCGCGAGTGGCAGAAGGCCTGGCGTGTCTGCTGGGCTGGTGACGAAGAGATGATCGATCGCTACCAGACGCTCTGCGGTCGATTTGATGAGATTGTCGTCTTCAATGAAGGCGGACGTGCGGTCTCGAAGATGCTCGCCGGTCTCAAGTACGCCCTTGAACTTGAAGGTGTGATTACCAGCAGCCACGTCGTCCACGGGACACCGGCCCTGACGGAAGAGCAGAAATCCATCTTTCGTGATCGGTATGCCGCACTCAACGAAGCGATCCGGGAGTCGACCTATCCGGCTTGGCAGACTCGCTTCGACTACTGAGAGAGGTCACCATGAAGAGAGTGATGATTCTCCTGGCGGTCTTGCTCGCCATCGCCGTGACCGAGGTTGCCGCACAGGAGCTGCCGCGGGTCGTGCTGATTGGAGACTCGATCCGTCTCGGCTATGCGCCAATCGTGGCCAGAAAACTGGAGGGACGGGCGCAAGTGATCACCGTTGAGCAGAATGGCGGTGACAGCAGTCGCGTGCGGGCCAACCTCGAACAGTGGGCGCTCTCGACGAGACCAGATGTCGTTCACTTCAACGCCGGCCTGCATGACCTGAAGCTGCTCAAGGTAAGCGGGAGACATCAGGTACCGCTCGACCAGTATCAGGAGAACCTGCGCGAGATCGCCACTCGGCTGCAAAGGGAGACTTCGGCGCGAATTGTCTTTGCCGCCACCACGCCGATCATCGATGCGCGGCATGCCGCCCGCAAGGCCGATTTTGATCGTTTGGAGGCGGATGTCCGCCGGTACAATACGGCGGCAGGCGCGGTGATGCGCGAGGCTGGCATTCCGATCAATGATCTGCACTGGGTGGTCGAGCAGGCGGGCACGGAGAGTTTGCTGCTCAAGGATGGTACACACTACACCCCAGCAGGGTATGAGCTGCTCGCCAGTGCGGTTGCCGATTCGATCATCAGACAACTGATCATTCTCAACTACCGGCCGCTGCCGCCCCAGCCAGCCGGCCCGGAGGCCACTGCCGCCTACCAGAAGGCGGAGAGAGAACGGGACGCGCTCGTCCCGGCGCGCTACCGGATCGAGGTGCCAGACTTCCCTCTGCCAAAGAGTCGTGCTGACTGGCCACGCCAGCGGAAGGATGTCGAGCGGATCGTCGCCGCCTCACTGGGGAACCTCCCCGCGCGACCATTAAAGCAGAAGGTAAGGACGATCACCCGCGAGGATCATCACGAATTTATCCTCGAGAGGGTGGCGATCGACAATGGTGTCGATGGTGAGATCTCGGCGCTGCTGCTGATCCCGGCGAAGCTGACCGGTCCGGCACCAGCCGTCCTCTGGCTCCACTCCTCGACGCCGGACAAGACGCAGATCATCATTCCCGGGACCAATGGCGGAAGCGACTCACTGGGCCTCGCGCTCGTGCGACGTGGCTACGTCGTCTTCTCACCTGACTCTTATTGGCACGGTGACCGGGTTGGGACCGGCCCCTCGGGATCGGCCGAGACCGGCTTCAATGAACAGCAGAGCCTCTTCAAGTACCATCTCTGGCAGGGGCGGACTCTCTGGGGGATGTTTGTCCGCGACGACCGGATCGCGCTCGACTATCTTGCCGCGCGGCCCGAGGTCGATGCGCGGCGCATCGGGGCAACGGGAATGAGCATGGGCAGTACGCGGGCTTGGTGGCTGGCGGCTCTCGACAAGCGGATCGCCACCACGGTTGGAGTAGCCTGCCTGACCCGCTATGAGAACCTGATCAATCACGGTGAGCTTCGCCAGCACGGAGTCTACTACTTCGTGAATGACCTGCTCCGCCACTTCGACACCGAAGGGGTCATCTCACTGATCGCTCCGCGCCCCTACCTCGCCCTGACCGGCGAGATCGATGCCGGCTCACCGGCCGACGGTATCCGGATCATCGAACGGGAGATGTCGAAGCTCTACCGGACACTCGGTGCTGCCGAACGGTTCAAGAATGTCATCTATCCGGGGGTCGCCCACAGTTACACCCCGGAGATGCGGGCAGCCACTCTCGACTGGTTCGATCGCTGGTTGAAGCCCTCCCTGAAAGCCCGTTAAGAGCCAATTGCTGCGGCAGGCAGAGTAGAAAGGCAGGCCCAGAGTGACGACCCGCATTGAGAGATACCTCGACCACCTGGCCGGTCTGAGCGCCGCCGGAACTACCATCTCACGCGAGTTCCGGGCGGCGTTGACGACATTTCTGGCCATGGCCTACATTCTCTTTGTCAACCCACAGATTCTCGGCGCGGCAATCAACATCCCCGGTTCAACCAACGTCGCGGCGCAACTGCTCTCGGCAACGGCGCTGGCTGCCGCGTTCGGATCGATCCTCATGGGCCTGCTGGCCAGACTCCCGATTGCACTCGCGCCCGGAATGGGGCTCAACGCCTACTTCACATACACCGTCGTCCTCGGTCAGGGGATTCCCTGGCCGACCGCGCTCGGGGCCGTCTTTATCAGCGGGATCGTCTTTCTCCTCCTCTCGGTGAGCGGAGTCCGGGAGGCGATCGTCAACGCCATTCCCCTCTCGATCAAAAGGGCGAGTGGCGCCGGGATTGGGATGTTTCTCGGACTGCTTGGCCTGCAGGCGGGTGGGATCGTCATCGCCAATCCCTCGACGATGATTGGACTCGGCAATCTTGGATCACCGCGGGCGTTGCTGGCCCTGGGGGGTTTGGTCGTCATCGCGGCACTGCTGGCGAGAAGAGTTCCCGGAGCAATCCTGCTCGGCATCCTGCTGGTCTCGGTGGTCGCGGTCATTCTCAGGTTGCCGGTCTATGAGGGAAAGGTTTTCACCGGTTTCAGCTCAATCGCCAATTGGCCGGTCTGGCCGCGGGATCTCTTTGGAGCACTCGATCTGAGAGGGGCGCTCAGGGCCAACCTCAGCGGCGTCGTTGTGACCTTTCTCTTTGTCGCCTTCTTCGACACTGCCGGAACGCTGCTCGGCCTCGCCGAGGCGGCTGGTTTTACCGATGCAGCGGGTCGAATGCGCCGGGCCGGAGCAGCCTTCAGTACCGATGCCATTGCGACCTCGGTTGGTGCACTCTGCGGAACTTCGACGACGACCGCGTATATGGAATCGGCGGCGGGGATCGAGGATGGTGGGAAGACGGGACTTGTCGCCATCTTCACCGGCCTGCTCTTTCTGATCTCCCTCTTCTTCTGGCCCCTTGCGGCCGCCGTTCCCGCCGCCGCGACCGCTCCGGCCCTGCTGATCGTCGGAGCCATGCTCATCGAAGCCGCTGGACGAATCGACTGGCGCGATCATTGCGAATCGATCCCCGCCCTGGTAACCATGATTGCCATGCCCTTTACCTTCAGCATCGCCAATGGGATCTCGCTCGGGATCATTACCCACGTCCTGATCTCCCTTCTCGGTGGAAGATGGAGAGAGGTGCATCCAGTCATGTATCTTCTCGCCGTCATCCTCGGAATCAGGTACCTCTGGACACCTGGTCATTGAGTCGTTCGTGACTTGCTTTGGCAGTTCTGTCCATTACAATCATGCCAGATCCTGACTGGAACCCGGTCGAGGCCGTTTTGTCTGCCTCGTTGCAGACCCGGTAGTAAGATTGACGTTCGAAATCAATGAGGTCGAGATGAGACTTTCAATAGCCAGAACATTGCTTTTAATCCTGACCATCCTGGTCAGCTCCTGTCAGAAACCTGCCGCACCCGACAATTCAAGTCCGGCCAGGCCGGCGGCCCCGGCAGAGTTGAACAGTGCCCTCGCCAGTTTCAACAGTGAGAGCCTGCTCGAGCATATTCGCGTTCTCGCCTCGGATGAGTTCGAAGGACGCGCCCCGGGAACGCACGGTGAGGAGTTGACGGTCAAGTATCTGACCGACAGGTTTACGGCCTTCGGGCTCAAACCGGGCAACCCAGATGGAACCTACATCCAGAAGGTTCCGCTGATCGGTTCAACTCCACAGGCGAGGGTCAGCTTTACCGCCGGGGAAAGGAATATCGAGCCCGCCGAAGAGGATTTTCTGGCCCGGTCGTCGCGCTTCGTCCCCCAGGTCGACCTGCGTAACTCGGAGATGGTCTTTGTTGGATACGGTGTCGTCGCCCCGGAATATGGCTGGGACGACTTCAAGGATGTCGATGTCCGCGGCAAGACGGTCGTCATGCTGATCAACGATCCGCAGATCCCTGATCCCCAAAATCCTGAAGATCCGACAAAGCTCGATGAGTCCCTCTTCAAGGGGCGGGCCATGACCTACTATGGCCGCTGGACCTACAAGTTCGAGATCGCCTCGGCCAAAGGCGCCGCCGCGGCGATCATCATCCACGAGACCCCGACGGCTGGCTATCCGCTGAAGGCACTCGCGAGCTGGCGTCAGGAGAACTTCGGTCTGGCCGGATCAGAGAAGGGGCGCATCGGAGTCGAAGCCTGGCTCGCCTTCGACAAGGCCAGCGAGGTCTTCACTGCCGGGGGCCAGGATCTTGCCGCGCTGAAGAAGTCCGCCCTCAGCCGCGACTTCCGCCCGGTCACGCTCGGTGCCCGTGCCAACCTCGCCGTCAAATCGACCATCCGCCGCATCGAATCGAAGAATGTCGTCGCCAGACTGGAGGGATCTGACCCAATCCTCAAAGATGAGTATGTCGTCTACACTGCCCACTGGGACCACATGGGCCGCGATCCCAAACTGAATGGCGACCAGATCTTCAATGGTGCCGTTGACAATGCCTCGGGTACCGCCTGCCTGCTCGAATGGGCACGTGTCTTCGCCAATATCACACCAGCTCCGAAACGCAGCATTCTCTTTCTGGCCGTGACCGCCGAAGAGAAGGGGCTTCTTGGAGCCAAGTATTATGCCGAGCACCCGCTCTACCCGCTGACCAAAACCCTTGCCAATATCAACAAGGACGGGATCAACCAGTGGGGGCGGACAAGTGACATCACCGTCATCGGCCTCGGCAACTCGACCCTCGATGACATCCTCGGTGCCGCAGCACGCACCCAGGGCCGCACGCTCCGTGCCGATGCGGAGCCCGAGAAGGGCTACTTCTACCGCTCTGACCACTTCGAATTTGCCAAGCAGGGTGTGCCGGCACTCAATACCGATGCCGGGGTCGAATATATCGGCAAACCGGCCGACTATGCGAAAAAGACCCGTGATGACTACACGACCAAAGACTACCACGGCGTCGGTGACGAGGTTCGAAATGACTGGGATCTCAGCGGTGCGCTCGAGGATCTGCAACTGCTGCTGATCGTCGGCTGGGAGGTCGCCAATGGCGAGAGCTGGCCGGAATGGAGACCCGGAACCGAATTCAAGGCTCTCCGCGAGAAGAGCCTCGGCCGCCCTTGAGACACTACAAGGGCGGTGTGGCTGGTGAGATATCGACCTCTCCAGCTACACCGCCCCTTATCTCAGGTGGGCATCAGTGTCCGGTCTTCCTCGCGCAGACTCCGCTTCCAAATTGGCCGGCCCGGTAGGGTTGGTTCCCACTTACCGACGATGCCATTGCCCCGGCGATACCAGCTCTGGCGATGGTCACGGAGAATCCTCACGCATATGCCCATCCAATCCCCATCTCCTCTTCTCCGCCGGGACACTATCTCCAATTCTTGACCAGCATGATATCGCTCAGTCCGACATAGGGACGGCTCACAGCATAGCGCTGTTCATCTTTGGCAACAGAGAGCG
>JBEAVZ010000494.1:0-7163 GCA_041160645.1 Acidobacteriota bacterium | reverse complement strand
CTTTTGACATTGATACCTCCGCAAAGACTGTCAAAAATAATGGCCCTGAGTCTGGTTAGGCCAGCGCGTCCTTCATGAACTGGAAGCACTTGCGGACCTCGGCGATCGCGTCATCACCGCGATACTCGTACTCGATGTTGGCCGGAATATCGTACTTCTTGCTCCTGAGCAGCTGCAAGACCGGCTTGATCGGCGTGTCGCCAGTTCCCCAAACCACATTCGCCCCGTGATCCTTCTTCCGATCCTTGATATGGAGGTTGGTGATCCGGGCGTGATTCTGCTGGATGTAGGGAATGGGATCGTAATTGGCCGCCGTGAAGTGGCCGATGTCGAGATTGATCCCGATATACTTCGAATGGGCCATGGCCGCGGCAAAGCTCTCCGGCTTGGCATACTGGTTGGGATCGGTCAGATTGTCGTGATTGTGCATGGCGACGGTGATCTTGTGCTTGTCGGCATAGACGGCGACCCGCTTGGCGACACTGACCGTCGCCGAGGCGGTGATCACCTTCACCCCCAGCGCCTTGGCCATCTCGAAGCCGCGCTCGATCTCCTCGTCGGTGAAGCTGTCATTGAAACTGTAGTTGTAGGCCTGGAGCTTCACTCCGGCGGCGTCGAACTTCTTCCTGACCGCGGTGAAGGTATCGAGCGGCGTCGTCAGTCGCCACTTGCGAATCTCATCGCGGAACCCCGGATTGGGAGTCGGGCGGCCATTTGGTCCCGGGGGGCCCATCTGCGGTCGCGGTTCGATGTGACCGGAGAAGAGTTCGCACTCTCCGATCCCGATCTCAGCCATCGCCTTCAATGCATCGTCAAGTGAGAGGGTGCGGAAACTGTAGGACTGAATCCCAATGCGCACCCCTTTGAACGCCGACTTGATCTCGGGAAGCGAAATCATCGAGAGTGGCACTCCGGCCAGCATTATTTTTCCAAAATCTCTTCTGCTGTACATCGTAATTATCCTTTCAGATCAGATTAATGTCGATTCCCGGCCCCGGGAAGGAGATCAGAACCATCCGTCAGCGTGGACGAATGAGATGAAGCCATGGTCACATATTTTCGCCGCTGGCCGCCACTGCCAGTCTCGTCGAAGTGACCGGTCATTTGAGCAATTTCAACAACTGGATCGACTCGATCATCGCCCGCCCGTTATGGTAACCCGCCTTCCACGGCTGGGCCTTGTCGCCGCTGACCGTTCCGTCGGGCTGGAGCGTGGCGTGCCATTCGCCATTCTCCCAATCGACAAAGCGCTGTTCGATCAGGTCGAGCGTCTTCTGGTAGACTTTGAAATATTTCTGATCCCCGGTCAGATGGTGCATGTAAAGAGCACTGACGATCGCCTCGGCCTCAGCCCACCAGACCTTGACCAGCCGATCGGCCGGCTGATTGAACCGTCCGCTGTCATAGAAACCGCCATTCTTTTCGTCATACCCATACTTCAGCGAGTAGTCGAAGAGCGTCCGGAAGAGGTCGAGAAATGGCCGGTAGGAGATGCCGGCGGCTTCACAGGCATCGATGAGCAACCAGATATTCTCGAGATCGTGACCATATGAGACGCGCGCGTTCTCGCCATCGAGCCGCGGGGTCCAGTCGCGCTCGTACTTGTCGGTGCAGGCGCCGATCGATTTCCGGACTACGGTATTGCTCTGAATGTTGATCAGCTCGAGCAGCCGCTCCCGTCCCAGCGGGAGAGTCGTTGCCCGGTAGAAGGTCGTCAGCGCCTCGAGCAGATGCAGATGGGTGTTCATGAGCTTGCCGGCCGGATCGCCGCTCATGTATGACGTCGACTCGTCGGTGGCCGGCGTCCAGTCCGGCTTGAAGTATTCGCGGTAGCCGCCATACTGCTGATCGTGAGCCTTCGCCTCGAGCAGGTTGAAGAACTCGACGGCAAAGTCGCGCACATCGCGCCGCCCAGTGGCCAGCGCGTACTCCGAGATCGCATAGAGCGCAAAGGACTGGCCATAGAGATGCTTGTTGGGGCGCTGCTTCTCATTGCCGGTCGCATCGACCTGCCAGTAGAAGCCGCCATTCCGCTCATCCCACATCTTCGTCCGCAGAAACCGGTAGCCATGCTCGGCAGCTTCCAGACAGTCCTTGCCGCAGTATCCGGCGCGGGCGAGCCGTGCCAGGAGCCAGACCTGCCGGGCCTGGGTGACGATCATCTTCACCCCTGGCCCCTTCGCTTCGCCGCGGGGGCCAAAGTTGATCGTGTACCCACCATTGACCTTGTCGATACTCTTCCCCAGCCAGAAAGGGAGGATGTTCTTCTGCAGATTGCGCTCGAGCCGCCCGATCTCCGACTGAATATCGACTCCGGGCGGTGCGGCGGGAATCTGGAAGAGAAAGAGCAAGGTCAGAATTGATGTCAGCATGATCGACTCCATGTCACGGCCGCCCGGATTGACCCGGATTGACCCGGATTACTTAGTTGCCAACCGGATTGGTCTTGACCCACTCCTGGTAGCGTTTCTCCAGCTCCGGACTGAGCTTTGGATAGACGTCGCGCGAGCGATACTTGCCCGAACGCATCATCTCCCGCTTGAAGTTCTCAGTGTTGACCGTCAGCGCGGCCGACTTCAGAACATCCTCGACGATCTGCGGCGGGAAGAAGAGGACTCCCTCCTCATCGCCGACGACCACGTCCCCCGGCAGCACTGAGACGTGGCCGATGCGGATCGGAGCATTCCACTCAACGCCCACCTGGTCGGCCATGGCCGAGGCATGGGCGTTGACGTAGTAGATCGGAAAATCCTTCATGACCAGAAATTCGTTCAGGTCACGGATCCCGCCATCGACGACCACGCCGCGCACCCCGCGCTGCTTCATTCCGATGCCGGTCACGTCGCCGAGAAAGGTCGCCCGGTCGACCGCGCCGCCAAGCTCAACGACGATCACGTCACCGGGGTTGGCATCTTCACCGGCCCGGACGTTGTACTGGAAGTCCCAGTCCCCTTCTTTCGCGATCTGCTTCGTCGCGGCATCGATGTCCGGTCGCAGGGGCAGATAGCGCATGGTCAGCGCCCGGCCAACCAGCTTCGTCCCCGGCTGGGTGAGCCGGAAATGGTTGGCGAAGTTCTGGGTGTAGCCCTGATTCTGCACGCCATTCCAGAGCGCTTCGATCGGATACTTCGCGATGCGGGCGAGCTGCTGATCGGTGACCCGCGGCCGATCCTTCTTCAGGAGATCCATGAGCGGGGTCCACGTATCGCGCTGCGCGCGCAACCCGGGTGGAACCTGAACCTGCGACTCCGCCCGCCGACTGACCAGAAGACCGGCGCCGAGTCCGACGAGGAGTCCGAGGGCCAACAGTGATGATATTCTTCTCGACATAAAAACTCTCCGTGAATGATCGTTGATGAATGAATGAATGAATGGCGCCGCGGACTATTCCGGAATCAGTCCGGGGAAGACGAACGCGTAGAGCATGACGATGATTCCGACCAGCGCCGCCAGAACTATACTATGCTTGAAGACCGCCTTGAAGATCGCCGCCTCATTGCCCGCCTGCTGGGTCGCGGCCGAGGAGACGACGATCGACTGCGCGTCGATCATCTTGCCCATCACGCCGCCGGCCGAGTTGGCGGAGGCCATGAGCACCGCACTGATGCCGAGCTGCTCGGCCGTCACCTTCTGCAGGTTGCCAAAGAGGGCGTTCGATCCGGCATCCGTGCCTGTCAGCGCGACGCCGAGCCAGCCGAGCATCGTCCCGAAGAAGGGATAGAGCACCCCCGTCTTGGTCAGACTCAATCCCATGACCGTATCCATTCCCGCATAGCGGGTCACGTAGGCGAGGCCGACCATAAAACTGATCGCTGCCAGGGAGGGAATCAGCTCGCGGCAGGTTCGGGCAAAGATCCGGAAGGTCTGCCCGAGTGAGAGCCCGAGGAAGATCGAGGCGAGGATCGTCCCGACGAAGATCGCCGTTCCCGGCAGTGAGAGCAGGTTCCAGTCGACGATCGCTGCTTCCGGCAGGTTGGGCGCGACCGGCGGAACCCGCTGCACCAGATTGTGCAACCCCGGCATCGGCTTCTTCCAGGAACTGAGGGTCAGATATTTGTTGATCGCCGGATAGCCGGCAACAAAGATGAAGACCGAGGCGAGCAGGAAGGGCGACCAGCCCTTGAGCACAGTGCTGGTCGTGTGGCGCGGAATGCTGGCCAGCGCCGCGCCGCCATCGGCACGCAGGACGTTGCCCGGCTTCCAGATCTTCAGGAAGGCGACCATGACCAGCAGCGAGAAGAGGGCCGAGACGACATCGACCAGGCTGTTGTCCATATAGTTGGACCAGAAATACTGCATGCCGGCAAACGAGAGCCCGCTGACCGCCAGCGCCGGCCAGACCTCGCGCGTCTCCTTCCAGTTGACCATGCTCCGCACCAGCCAGAGCGGCAGGATCGCCGAGATCGGCGGCAGGATGCGTCCGGTCATCGCGCTGAGCGCCATCTCATCAAGACCGGTCACCCCAGCGAGGATCCGCAGTGGATTGCCGACCCCTCCCCAGGCGACCGGAGCGGTGTTCGCCAGCAGACAGAGGGTCGCCGCCTGGAATGGATTGAATCCGAGACCAATCAGAAACGCTCCGGCGATCGCCACCGGCGCTCCGCCTCCCCCGGTCCCCTCCAGAAACGCTCCGAAACAGAAGGCGATCAGGATCAGCTGCAGTCGCTTGTCCGAGGAGAGGTTGGCGATCGAATCCTTCATGACCTGGAACTGCCCGGTCTCGACCGCGATATTGTAGAGGAACATCGAGGCGATGATAATCCACGCAATCCGGAGAAAGCCGAAGATCACCCCGTGCACCGCGGCGGCGCCGACCATCATCGCCGGCATGCGGAAGACCAGCAGCGCCAGCAGAACCGCCATGACCATCCCCCACATGGCAGAGACCCAGACCCGCTTCTTTAACGCAACGAGCACGAAGAATAGCGTCAACACCGGCAGTGCCGCGACGATCGTCGAGAGCGGCCAGAATCCAAATGGATCATAGTTCTGTGTCCAGGTCATCAGAGATTCCCCCTCCGAAGGAGATACAAATTGTGGTTATAGTTCAGAGTTCTTGGTACGGATTGCCGGTACATCCTGTAGAAATTGTCCCGTCAAGTCAACTATTCCGGAGCAAAGTCCCGGATTATGAGACTGCCGGCCCGGGCTATCACGTTATAAAGTTGCCGGGCAGGCAGGGGACTGAAAGGACTGATGGAAATGAGAGGACCGGTAGGACCGATAGGACCAGTAGGACCAGTAGGACCGCTTGGATCGATCTGACAAAAAATTCTATAGGTCGTATTGGTCCTATTGGTCCTATAAGTCCTATTCTCCTCTTGGTCAGGGCGCCTGAATCTTAGAAGGTGATTGCCGCCTCCCCGCCACTTCACATTGAAACTGGTGATTACTGAACCACGAACCATTTTCTGTCGTATAATGGCCAGCGGATATTTTTCCGGCGGGCAATTTAATCCTGGAGGGCTTGAATGAGGATATCGGGTGTTCTGATGATGGTTCTGCTACTCAATCTTCTGGGCGCGGCCAATGCGCAACAGACCTACGACCGGCCACAGGTGGTGACCATCCGTGTCGCACGGACGATCAAGTCGGTCACTTACCGGCCCAACAGCGGTCAGACGACCATCGGGATGCAGGGGACTCCACTCATCCCCTACGCCAAGGGCCAGCTGCGCGTCCAGAACAAACAGGGGGTCACCTACATCGAGGGCGAGATCTCAAAGCTCGAACCGGCAACCAAGTTTGGCGGCCCCTTCCTCACCTATGTGCTCTGGGCCATCACACCCGAGGGGAGCGTCAACAACCTCGGTGAAGTCCTCGTCAACGGCAGCAATGCCCGGATCAAGGCGACGACCAACCAGCAGTCCTTCGGTCTCATTCTGACAGCCGAACCCTACTTCGCGATCACGGTGCCGAGCGAGATGGTCGTCGTCGAGAATACGATCCTGCCCGAGACGCTCGGGAAGATCGAAGCGGTCGATGCCAAGTACGAACTGCTCGAACGCGGCAAGTACGAGAATGGCGTCTTCGAGGCGCTGCGGATCGATCCGAAGGTCCCGCTCGAACTCTACCAGGCGCGCAATGCCGCCCGCATTGGCGAATGGCTCGGCATCGACAAGTACGCGACCGAATCGTGGGCCAAGGCCCTGATCGAACTGAAGAATGCCGAGGGCTACCAGAGCCGCAAGGACAGCAACCGCAAATCGGTCCAGATGACCGCCCGCGACGCCGTGCAGATCTTCGAGGATGCGCGGGTCATTGGTCTCAAACGAATGGACGAGGAACGGCTTGCCAACGAGCGGCGGGCCGCCCAGGAGCGCCAGGCCCGGGCACGGGCCGAGGCCGAGGCAGAATCCCAGCGCCGCAAGGAAGAAGAAGAGGCGCGCAAACGCGAGGAGGAGGCCCGGCGTCGCGCTGAACTGGAGCGCGAGGTCGAGTCCGCCCGGCGCGAACGCGCCGAGGCCGAGAAACTGAAGGCCGAACTGGCCACCGCCCAGGAGGCCCAGCGGCGCGCCGAGGCCGAGGCCGCCCGCGCCCGTGCCGTCGCCGAACAAGAGCTCGCACGCAAAGCGGCCGAAGAGTCACGGCGGCGCGAAGAGGAGGCTCGCCAGAGCGCCGAGATGGCCCGCAAGTCCGCCGAGCAGGCCCGCCTGCTCGCGGAACAGGCCGCGCGTGAAAAGGCGGAACTGCGCGCCCGCCTGCTCCAGCAGTTCAACGCCGTGCTCGACACCCGTGACACTGAGCGTGGCCTCGTCGTCAACATGGGCGATGTCCTCTTCGATACCGGCAGCTTCACCCTCCGCCAGCTCGCCCGCGAGAAACTGGCCCGCCTCTCCGGCATCGTCCTCAACTACCCGGGGCTGAAGCTCGAGGCCGAAGGCCATACCGACAATGTCGGCGGTGAAGCCTTCAACCAGAAGCTCTCCGAACAGCGCGCCGGAGCGGTTCGCGACTATCTGCTCTCGCAGGGGATTCCGGCGGAGCAGATCACCTCGAGCGGGAAGGCCTTCTCCATGCCCGTCGCCGACAACAAGACCGCGGCCGGGCGTCAGCAGAACCGCCGGGTCGAACTGATTGTCTCTGGTGAGGTGATCGGAACAAAGATTGGAAATTGAAGGGCCGCCGAAACGAAAAAAGGGAGGAAGGAGGCTCACCGCCTC
>JBEAVZ010000477.1:0-4497 GCA_041160645.1 Acidobacteriota bacterium | reverse complement strand
GGCTACAGTTAACGTTACACTCCGCACTCCTCGATCACCGATCGGCCAGCAGAGCAATCCCCCGAGGTCCACTGCCACGCTTCGTGAAGCCTCACGCGCCCGTCGGGCAGTACCTCCGGCGTCGAGCGGCAGACGCCGGTCTGCAGTTCGAGACTGGTGTTGACGTGGTGGTAGCGCATCTCGATCACCCCATCCCCATCGACCAGCCCGATCAGGTGGCCGGAGAGGATCGCGCCGCCCGTGTATGTGGCGGTGACGACCGGCCCCTGCTGTGAGTAGATAAAGACGGTCTCAGCCGAGGTCTCCGAGTTTGAACTCTTGTCGACCGGTCGAAATCGCCGGCCATGGTAGTTGATTGTCATTACGCAGCGTCCAGCCGGGTCAGATTCATCTGACCGGTGAGCGATAACATTATCAGGTCCACCAATCGCCATGCCGCGATGGTCACGGGCTGGCAGGCGATCGGGCAAGTATGGCGCGGATACGGCATCGCGTGTAGCGTTGCAGCATTATCGGGTAGATGTTGACGACGACGTTTCCGGCGCTCAGGTAGACCGCCCAGCCGTGCCACTCGAGGCTCAACGCATAGGCGGCCGAGAGAACGCCCAGAGCCAGCAGCACCAGGTGGCCGCGCTCGCTCTGCTCCGTGCGGATGATGAAGTCGGCGGCGGCCCGTCTTCCCCGAATCACGCGGTGCTGTGGATTGGATCTGCGCGCCCAGCGGTTCGCCAGATCTCCGTCGGGAGCGAAGCGGCGGAAGAGGAGTATGCCCAGTGTCTCGTAGATTCGTCCGTGTCGCTCAAACGGATGAAGAGCGAGGTAGGATCGCGGGAGGAGCCACCAGAGGGCGAAACATGCGACAACCGGGAGGACGAACCACCCTCCGGGCAGGAGGTCGCCGCCGGGATAAGCAAACGGCCTCAGCGGTCCCCAGACATACAGCCAGAACAAGAGCAGCGGCCCCAGCCAGCCCCCGGCCATGCTCGCAAAGGGGATGATATTCAGGCCGTGCGTGGGAGGGTCATGATGGACGGCTTGATTCATGTTGCTCACCAGCCTGGAAGACGTGCGCCTAATTGTCATTCTATGGTTGAGAAAATACGGGGGGCATAGGCAGCAGCTATGCAGATGTCCACGGTTGGATCTTCTCGAGCTCGTCCGCGAGACGCTCGTGTGCGACCTCCGTGTCGTGGGCTGCCTGTGCCCGCAACCAATATCCATCCGTCAAGCCAAAGAAGCGGCACAGCCTCAAGTCAGTGTCAGCAGTAATTGAACGCCTGCCGGCGACGATTTCACTGATACGCGTCGGCGGCACACCAATCTCCTTCGCGAGTCGATACTGAGTGATCCCCATCGGCTTCAGGAACTCCTCTAGGAGAAGTTCGCCTGGAGTTACTGGTAAAAGTGTCTTTGCCAAAACCATCACCTCGGCCGACCTCAAAACTGCAGATCCCGCGGTTCGTCGCCGTAGAGCAGCTGATGCCTGATCTGGGCCTCCATCCAGGATGAGGGAAAACTGGTCGTCTTGACGAGCGCGTCATCGACGGCAGCCTTCATCTGGCGCGCACAGATCGCGGGTGGAACCCTCCCGACGCCGGTGCCCATCCCGGGCACGGCAATAGTGCGGACAACATCGCCAATGGCGCGACCATCGGGAAAGCGACCATGCCTGACGAGCAGAATGACCGCGCGAGTGGCGAGGTAGACGTTGACCGTCTCATCGAGAATCATCGGGACGCGCATGGTCGGAGCAGAGATCACATAGGGGATGCGGGGGTGATCGGTCGGCACGATTTCGGCCGTGCCGACCAGGAGTTCTCCGTAGTGCTTGTCCCGAATCAGCTCCTGCAGTCGCTCCTGGACGCGCCATCCGAAGAAGCGCGAGATGTGCATATCGAGGCCGCCATCCATGAAACCGAAACTGTTCGCCGGGCTGACCAGCGCGTCACATTCGACGTCAAAGATCGAACCGGCGCGCACCGCGACCTGGGAATAACCGGCGAAGGCGTCTTTCCAGGCGGAGACGACACCGGGCTGCAGATCAACAAAGGTGAGATTCATCTTGCTCTCCTTCACGCATCGAAAGACCGCTTCAATGCGACGGATATCCGGGTGAAGACTTGACCTCGGCAATCTGATCGAGATGGCGGTCCTGGTGTTCACCTAGAAGGACCATCCACTGGCAGGCATTGAGTTCACCCAGCCGGTGGGCAAACGTTGGTCCGGTGAGGTCGATCGCCTCGAGTTGGGGCTGGATCTTCCGGAAGCCTTCGAGAGTCTCCTGCATCCCGCGCAGTGAGTCGGCGATGCCCTGGCCGCCCTGGGGACGAACACGATCGGGAGCCTCGACGCGCCGCTCGCGATTGGGATCCGATGTGGCCAGAAGCTGGGGTTGCGCGAGCGGCGGCGCGGGACCAGCCCCCTGCTCGAGCGCCTGCTGGTGAAGCCGCGTCACGAGGCGAAGAAAGTTGCGGTTGACGAGGTCGACGTGCTCGACGATCTCGGCGATCGACCAGCGATCCTCCGCGGGTCGGAAACTCTCCTGCTCCGTGGTGAGGCCGGTCACCGCGGGCTGAAACCTCTCGAGCGCGGCCTCGTTGGCCGCCAGAATCTCGTCGATTGAATGGTAGATCATCTCGCCTCCATATTGCTGATGCCTGATTATCCGGGTTGTTGATTCAAGGCGATCCATTGCCGGAGTGGGTGAAAGATCCTGAACCGCCAACTACGCGTCCCGGTCCACTTTATCTGGCAAATGATCGGCTGAGTCGAACAGATCTGACTGTCATTTCGTGTCTGAGAGGTCAGTATCTCACCATTGCGGCGCGACTGTCTATCTGATTTCACTCAGGTATTCGGTGGCTGGTCAGCGGCTGGTCAGCGGTGGCTCTGTGGATCGTCAGTGAAAGTCGCCGGCTCAATGGTGGCCGGCCCTTCCCCTTCCCAGCGGGTGATGACGAGCGGCGCGACGCCGTGGCCCAGGATATTGACCGCGGTGCGCACGGGATCCATGGCAATCTCGGCGCTCAGCAGAAGGGCGACGCTCTCGAGCGGCAACTGCAGTGAGGTCAGGGCGCCGATGATGATAAGCATCGATGAGCGTGGAACAGCCGGGGCTCCCTTGCTGGTGACCATGAGAGTGAAGAAGAGGACGACGAGCTGCGTCGGCGTCAGGGAGACTCCGGCCGCCTGCGCGGTGAAGAGGACGGCGATCGGGATGTAGAGGGTCGTCCCGGTGGTATTGAAGCAGAAGCAGGCCGGGAGGACAAAGCCGGTGATTCTTTTCGGGAGACCGAGTCGATCGAGATTCTCGAGCAGCGGGGGGAGAGCGACGCCGCTGGAGGTGGTCGTCACCGCGAGGATGAAGGGTTCGCGGAGCGCCGCATAGAACTGACGCCAGGGCCAGCGGCTCCAGAGCAGCAGCGGCAGCAGGACGAGAAGAGCGAAGAGCCCGAGTGCGGCATAGAGGGTCAGAACCATCCGCGCCAGTGCGCCGAGCGCCCCGATGCCGCCATTGCCAATCGTCACGGCGACGGCCGCGCCAACGCCGACCGGCGCGATCCACATGACATAGCCGGTAACCTTGAACATAGCCTGCGCGAGGGCGTCGGCGAAGGCGATCACCGGGCGGGCCGGCTCGCCAATCGCGGCACAGGCGAGACCAAGCACCGCGCAGAAGATGACGATCTGCAGCACATCCCCACGGGCCATGGCATCGATCAGGCTGTTGGGCATCATCTGCTCGACCAGGGCGCCGAAGCCCGGCGCCGGTGCGATCGGCGCCGCGTCGGCTGCGCGCGGCAGCGTGACGCCCACCCCGGGTCGCAGAAAGATACCCGTCAGCATGCCACAGGCGAGGGCGAGGGTCGTCACCACCCAGAAATAGATGAGCGCGCGGAGACCCAGGCGACCAGTCGATCGCAGATCACCGTTTCCGGCAATGGCGGTGATCAGCGAGCCAAAGATCAGCGGAGCCATGACCGCCTTGACCGCCCGCAGGAAGATATTGCTGAGTGGCGCGAGCTGGCGTGCCGCTTCCGGGGCAGTGAGACCAACCGCGACCCCGCTCAGCAGGCCGATCAGAATCCACCCGGACAGTCCGATCTTACTGATTCCTTGAATGAAGCGCATTAATGATCACCGGCGGGGGGAACTGCGTCGCGGCGCAGAATCGAGCTGGTGTAGAGAAGAAACTGATCGAGGTGGCGTTCGATGACGGCGACGACGATCGGAAGCTGAAGATTCTGGTAATCGTGAACGGCAATATTCCGAAATCCAACCATTCGTTTCAGATCTTCAGCCAGAGAGGGCTCGATCCAGCCAGCCCGGGCAAGGAGGGTGAAGACGTCGCGAGAGCTTTGGGGCAAACCCAGTCTTTCCCGGCGAACCAGGTAGTGGCCAATATCGAGCGCGGCCACACAGGCACGATGGCTGTTGAGAATGGCGGCATCCTGTCGAGTCTGACTGCTCGGAAAGGTGGTTGGGTCGGCATCGTAC
>JBEAVZ010000438.1:0-8201 GCA_041160645.1 Acidobacteriota bacterium | reverse complement strand
GTACGAACCGGTCGACCGCCGCCCGCTCTGATCCCGAGACTCCCCCCCCCGATTCGCGCATATTTTCTAAAATTTGTGATTGACACCTCCCGCGCCGCCGTTCTATACTTAGCACTCCCGTGTTGGGAGTGCTAATACTGTCGGGTCTGCTCGTGGCTGGCGAATAAAGTCTGAGTCTTGCTGGCTCAGCTTTTCGGCGCCGCAGACTGCAGGGCCGGGAATTTACCCGCCAGGGAATCCATTGAGTGGGCTCTCTGTCGGCTGATGAAATCTCTTCTGGCCCGTGTGACCGACCGCCGCGTGAGCAACAGACGGCGCTTAGCAACACAGTGGCAATTCAGCCACTCAAAACAGAGCGTTACGATTGAGAATCTGAATAGAGAATCTGAAAGGAGCAAGATAGCAATGGCAACATCGATTCGTCCCCTGAACGACCGGATCATTGTGAAGCGGTTGGAGGAGCAGGAGCAGATGCGTGGAGGGCTCTACATTCCGGATACGGCGAAGGAGAAGCCGCAGGAGGGAGAGGTTCTGGCGGTTGGCAACGGCAAGCTGCTCGAGAACGGAACGCGGATCGCGATCGACCTGAAGGTTGGCGACCGGGTTCTCTTCGGCAAGTATGCCGGCACCGAGGTCAAGCTCGATGGTGAAGAGCTGTTGATCCTGCGCGAGGATGATGTTCTGGGAGTTGTTCAGTCGGCCGCCAAGGGCAAGAAGTAGGACCGGCGCTTCCGGCAATTGAGATATTGAGATTGGGAGGAAAAGTTCAGATATGGCAAAGCAGGTAATTCACGGAGAGAGTTCACGCCAGGCGATTCTGCGCGGTGTCAACCAGCTGGCTGACGCAGTGGCGATTACGCTTGGACCGAAGGGTCGGAACGTGGTGATCGACAAGAAGTTCGGCTCGCCGACGATCACCAAGGACGGAGTGACGGTCGCCAAAGAGATCGAGCTGAAGGATACCCTCGAGAATATGGGCGCGCAGATGGTGCGCGAGGTGGCCTCGAAGACGTCCGACGTCGCCGGTGACGGCACGACGACGGCGACGGTGCTGGCGCGGGCGATCTTCAAGGAGGGTGTGAAGACGGTTGCCGCCGGCGCCAACCCGATGGCCCTCAAGCGCGGCATCGAGAAGGCAGTGGAGCAGGCGGTGGCGGCGATCCACGAGATGGCCAAGCCGGTCAAGGGCGACGCGATCGCCCAGGTCGGGACGGTCTCGGCCAACGGCGACACGACCATCGGCGGCATCATTGCCGAGGCGATGAAGAAGGTCGGCAAGGACGGCGTGATCACGGTCGAGGAGTCGAAGTCGCTCGAGACCCTGCTCGAGGTGGTCGAGGGAATGCAGTTCGATCGCGGCTACCTCTCGCCCTACTTCGTGACCGACTCCGAGCGGATGGAGGTCTCGCTCGAGAACGCGATGATCCTTCTCTGCGAGAAGAAGATCAGCTCGATGAAGGATCTGCTCCCGCTGCTCGAGCAGGTGGCGAAGATGGGCAAGCCGCTCGTCATCGTCGCCGAGGATGTCGAGGGTGAGGCGCTGGCGACCCTCGTCGTCAACCGGCTCCGCGGGACGCTCCAGGTGGCGGCCGTCAAGGCGCCAGGATTTGGCGATCGCCGCAAGGCCATGCTCGAGGATATCGCGATCCTCACCGGCGGCAAGGTGATCAGCGAGGATCTGGGCATCAAGCTCGAGAACGTCAAGCTTGAGGATCTCGGACGGGCGAAGAAGGTGACGATCGACAAGGACAACACGACGATCGTCGAGGGTGCGGGCAAGCAGGCCGATATCCAGGGCCGGGTCAGCACGATTCGTCGCCAGGTCGAGGAGACAACCTCCGACTATGACCGTGAGAAGCTCCAGGAGCGGCTCGCCAAGCTCGTCGGCGGTGTGGCGGTGATCAAGGTCGGTGCGGCGACCGAGACCGAGCTGAAGGAGAAGAAGGCGCGCGTCGAGGATGCCATGCACGCGACCCGCGCGGCCGTCGAGGAGGGAATCGTCCCTGGTGGCGGAGTGACGCTCGTGCGGGCGGCCAAGACGCTCGAGAACTTCAAGCTCGAGGATGAGGACGAGAACATCGGCGTCAACATCGTCAAGCGCGCTCTCGAGGAGCCGCTCCGCAAGATCGCCGAGAACGCCGGTCGTGAGGGCGCGGTGATCGTTGAGCGGGTGAAGAGCGAGAAGGCGGAGAACGTTGGGTTCAACGCCGAGACCGAGCAGTTCGAGGACCTCGTCAAGGCGGGAGTCATCGATCCGGCCAAGGTTTCGCGGACGGCGCTCCAGAACGCGGCTTCGATCGCCGCGCTGATGCTGACGACCGAGGCGCTCATCTCCGAGATTCCGGAGGATAAGAAGACACCGCCGATGCCTCCGGGTGGCGGCATGGGTGAGTTCTAGGATCGGCACCAGACGATCGTCAGGCTCCGTGGGGAGACGGGTGGAAGGCCATCCCGTCTCCCCATTCGCTTCTGCAGCGGGTGCCGGCCGGGCGTCGGGGCAAAGCCATCCGGACGACCGCATTTTAAGAGTCGGGCTCGGGCCTCCGGCCCGCCCGTCCCCGGTTCAAAGGGTGGCGGCGGCCTGAAATGCGATTGCCAAGGCAAAGCCATAAAAAACAGACACAATCTTGACGGTAAGTTAACTTGAACTTTTTCTTCGGGTAGACTACCCTTTTCCCCTGCTTCAGCAATAAAGTTACATTCTTTCTCAAAATGGCACACGGACAGCACGCAGAGTGCGGCAATTATCTGATATCCACCAAAAGTCCGGTGCCAGCGCCCGCAAGAAGGCGCAGCGGTCATGGGATGAATCTGTCGTAGAACCACTCCGTTACGATGGCGGGGCTACAGATTATCGATTCAGAATGGCCGTCGACAGTACCAGCTGAGATGAAATCCACTGAAGAGATAATTACAGGAGATATTTCATTGCCTTCGGGCCAGTGTGCCTTTTGGCCAGTGAGATCGAGGGTTGGGAGGAGCCGGTCCGGTTGCTGATCAGTGAAGACGGAGAAGAGGCCCGGATCTGGTTCTAATAATAATTTTAAGTGAGGCAGAATTATGTCTAAACAGAGTTTTTATCGATGGGCCTCGATGGCGGCCCTGCTGCTCTTCCTGGCGCTGTCCGGGACGGTGCAGGCCTTCGCCCAGGCACAGGGCAGCACCGGACAGATCATTGGCATCGTCCGGGATGGCAATGGCGCCGCCGTCGCCGGGGCGACTGTCAAGGCGAACAATACCCAGACCGGTCTTGAGCTGAGTGCGACCACCAATGCGGATGGTCTCTACCGCCTCGTGCTGGTGCCCTCCGGCGTCTATCTGGTGACAGTCCAGGCGAATGGATTCACCAAGGCCGAGGTGGCCAACGTGACGGTCAAGGTCGGCCAGATCGCCGACATCAATGTCACCCTTGGAGTTGGCGGGGTGGCGGAGACGATCACCGTCACCGCCGAGGCCATCCAGACCACGGTTTCACAGCCCGACGCGCTGATCAACGAATCCTCGATCGCCAATCTGCCGATCAATGGTCGCCGCTTCCAGGACTTTGTGACGCTGACGCCGACGGCGCAGGTCGATCCGCAGCGTGGTCAGATCTCGCTCTCCGGCCAGCGCGGCATCAACTCGAATATCAACATCGATGGCATGGACTACAACCAGCCCTTCTTCGGCGGTATCCGCGGCGGTGAGCGCTCCAACACGGCCTTCACTATTCCGCAGGAGTCGGTGAAGGAGTTCCAGGTGGTGGCGGCCGGCTACTCGGCCGAGTTTGGCCGTTCGACTGGCGGCGTGGTCACCGCGGTGACCAAGTCGGGAACCAATCAGCTTCGCGGAACCGCGTTCTATCTTCTCCGTCCACAGGATCTGTCGCGGAAGAACAACTACTACCAGGCGCTCGAGAGCAACCTTGGCAGCAATGTCAACGTTGCCCCGACGCAGCAGCAGTTTGGCGGCTCGGTCGGTGGACCGATCAAGAAGGACAAGGCCTTCTTCTTTGGCTCCTACGAGCAGCAGACGTTCACCAACCCGCGCGTCGTCTTCTTCAATCTTCTCCAGAATGTCACCGCGACCGAGGCGACCAAGGAGGCTTTCGACTACTACAAGAGCCTCCAGGTCCCCTTCGATCAGACCAATGACGCGGTGGCCTACCTGGGCCGCTTCGACTACAACTTCAGCGAGTCGAATCGCCTCAACATCCGTTTCAACCAGAGCTGGAATACGGCTCAGAACGCCAACGCCACCGGCAGCCAGCTCTTCCCGAACACGGTCAGCGCGCTGAGCAACAACGGCACCGAGAAGGACCGCACCTCGACCCTCGTCGGGCAGCTGACGACCTTCTTCCGTCCGAACCTGGTCAATGAGCTTCGTTCGCAGTACTCACGCGAGGTTCGTCCGCGTCTGGCCAATGCCGAGCAGCCGAATGTGACCAGTGCGATCGGTCGCTTCGGTACGGTCAACTTCCTGCCGACGACCCAGTTCGACTGGCGCTTCCAGATCTTCAACAACCTGACCTGGATCGAGGGCAACCACACGATCAAGTTTGGCGCGGAGATCAACCACGTCTTTGCCGACCAGACCTTTGCCTTCAACCAGTTCGGTGTCTTCAACCTCAACGGAACCAACCCGAACACGCTGCTCGATATTCTCTCTTACACTCCGAATGTCACGACGGGGATCGTCAACCGCTTCGATACCACCGACGTGACCTACCTGCGTCAGATTGGCAACGGGCGGCTCGATCTGACCGTGCGTGAGATTTCGCTCTTTGCGCAGGACTCGTGGCGCATCCACCCGCGGCTGACCCTCAACTATGGTCTGCGCTGGGAGGGGCAGTTCAACCCCGCTCCCGAGGCGACCAACCGGACCCTGATGGACCGTGTGCGTGGGTTCCGTTTCCCGTCTGGTCACCAGGTCGATCCGTCCTACATTCCGGACGTGACCGATCAGCTGGGGCCGCGCCTTGGTCTGGCGTGGGATCCGACTGGCAGCGGCAAGACGGCCGTCCGCCTCTTCAGCGGCATCTACTATGCGCGGACGCCGATGCTTCTCCTGGCCGCTCCGCTCAACAACTTCCGGGAGACCCCGGGCGACCTCTCGATCCAGCTGCCCTTCCGGGTGCCGGTTGGCAATCCGAACAACACGGTCTACAAGCAGCTCAAGCTGATCGGGATCGACCTCAACAACTTCACGCTCGACAAGCTGCCGGTCATCACTCCACAGCAGATTCAGTCGATTGCCGGAGCGCTCGGTCTGCAGGGCTTCGACCCCTTCACCGGCGCCCAGCCGATCACCATGGCCAACGACTTCAAGAATCCGAAGTCATACCAGTTTGGCGGCGGCATCGAGCGCGAGCTCTTCCGCGGCTTCACGCTTGGCGCCGACTACAGCCAGGTCAACACCTTCTATCTGCAGCGTAACCGCGAGCTGAACATCCCGACCCCGGGAGTTCTGGCCGGTGACGTGGCGCTGCGCCCCTTCTTCGGGCTGCGTGGGGCGACCGGTCGGGCGGCTATTCCGCGTCCGATCACGACCCTCGGCAGCATCCAGGTTCGTGAGTCGACGGGGCGTTCGGTCTACCAGTCGATGACCATTCGCGCCAACTACCGGCGGAAGTTTGCGCAGTTCAACGCCTTCTACACCCTCTCGCGTTCACTCTCGAACGACGACAACGAGCGGGATGCCGGCGGTATCGCTTACGAGAACGCCTACAATCTCGCCCCCGAGTTCGGTTTCTCACGGCTCGATCGCCGCCACATGTTTGTGGCCAACACGGTGGTCTACCTGCCGCTGGGCATCGAGGCTTCGAGCGCCGCGCGCCTTCGGTCGGGTCTGCCGATCGATGCGAGCGTCGGTTCGGACTTCAACGAGGATATCGGCGGACCGGATCGGCCCTATGCCGCGCCGGGCGTGCCCTTCAAGCGCAATGGCTTCCGCAACCTCGCGACCTATGAGATCGACTTCCGGGTTCAGAAGGGAATCAGTCTCGGTGACCAGCGTCGCCTCGTCTTCTCGGCCGAGTTCTTCAACCTGCTCAACGCGGAGAATATCCAGCTGAGCGGCGCGCAGGTCACCAACTACTGCGCTTCACCGGTCGGGCGCGACTGCGGTTTCTCCGCTCCGACCAATCGAAACTTCCTCCGCGTTAAGGATGTGAACGGGAACTACCTGCTCAACAACAATCCTGGCGCGCCATTCCAGGTCCAGCTGGGAGCACGGCTCCAGTTCTAGAACTGGTCGGGACAGTTTCGTTTCAACCACAAAAAGGGAGGCGCCAGTCGGCAACGATCTGGCGCCTCCCTTTTTGTTGACCATCTCGATCGGTCGGGATCAAGCTGATCCACGGTGCTGCTGGAATGGTGCTCCCCAAACCCCACTTCTCTCTTCCTGCTTCTCCCAAAGCTCTTGCTCAAATTTAAGAGAGGCCCCGTCTGTGATATCTTCAACTTAGAAATATGGATCTGGTGAACGGTTAATGGATCTGGTGAACGGTTAGATATACCGCTCAGCAGATCAATGACAACGTAAGAACAATCACGCTTCAATGGTCAGTGATCGTTCGAACCGTTGTTCTGTCCTCTTCGACAGAAGATATTTTTTATGACGGGTCGAATTGGTACGGGAAGCTTTGGAGATCATCCCGAATATTCGTACAGATATCACGTCCTACCCAAACAACGCATATTACGCACATATTTGATCTTTAATAAAAGAACAAGTCTATGAATGAAGTCGGGGCATACGAATTTGGCAAGTTTAGGATCGATTCGGAAAAACAGCAGCTGACACGGCACGGGGAGCTGATTAATATCAGACCACGCCTCTTCGATCTATTGCTCTTTCTGGTCAAAAATCGTGGTGAAGTGGTCACCAGAGAGGAGATCATCGACCGGGTCTGGACGGATAGTTTCATAGAAGACGCAAACATCACGCAGTCGATCCATTTCCTGCGGCGCATCATCGACGATCCACGCCAGAGTGAAAGTTGGATTGTGACGATTCCAAAGCGTGGTTATCTCTTTGTGGCTGAGGAAAAGGATGAATATCCTGATCCTCTCCCAGATCTTTCGGGTGACGGCAACGAGCCCACGACAGAGGTGCATCCATCCGAGGTGCATCCATCCGCAGAGTTTGGCCAATTGCCTTTGTATTGGCGACGGACTGGCGTGAGGATTGGTCTGGCCTTCCTGCTTTTGACGATCTCATTTCTCATTGGCTCCTATATCATCTTCAGGTCATCGATCAGAAGCCTGACGATCCTTTCCCACTATCAAATTCCAAGCCAGCAGCTCGATCCGGAGTTTTCGCCAGATGGTAAGTTTCTGGCCTTCAGTAGTCAGGGTGATAGGGGAGGGAATGAGGACATATACCTGAAGTCGGTCGATCAGGATCAACGGATCAGGTTGACGACCCATCCTGATGCGGATAGAAATCCGGTCTGGTCACCGGATGGAGAGAGAATTGCCTTCCTGCGGTGGTCACCGGATGATCGACAGACGGCGAGGGTCATCATCACCGATGACAAAGGCGGTGATGAGATGGAGGTGTCGCGATCCCGCGGTGCGCTCGGTTGGATGCCCCAGGGCGATCAACTGATTGTCAATGATCTGGCGGAGAAGGGGACCGCCGCGACGGTCCTCTATCTGGTCACCCTCGATGGGCAGAAGAGGCAACAGCTCACCTCGTCAACCTCTGTGCATACCGTCGATACGATGCCCCGGGCGGCTATTTACCGGCAGGATATTGCTTTTCTGCGCACCACCGGAGGGCCGCGCGGTGAAATACACCTGCTGGATCTCCCGTCTGGTCGGGTCACCCAGGTGACGCGGGAGGAGGGGGCGATCAGCTTCTTCCGGTGGGGGATACGCGAGGGCGGTTTCTATCTGGTCTCAAATCGCACTGGAGAGCCGCGGCTCTGGCATTTTGGGCTGCCTGGCCTGGTTTCGACCATCTATGGGCATCCCGGGTCGGCGAGGTTGGTTGACCAGATGCCGTACCAGCTCAACCAGTTTTCGATCCTGCCGGAACCTCCGTTGCTGGCCTATGCCCACCAGATCAGGGATCAGCAGGTTCGGCTCATCGATCTGGCTGGACAAAAGGTCATCAGCCGCCGGCAGGGCTGTCTCCTTCCCGGAGCGGGGACTGATGAACCGCCGCAGTTCTCGCCGCGCGGCGACCAGGTTGCCTATCTCTCCACGTTGGGGGGG